>NZ_WYCT01000469.1 GCF_011008945.1 Streptomyces harenosi | reverse complement strand
AGCTTCGTCGGCAGCGTCAGATGTTTATAAGAGACAGGGGTCGTCCCGGCCCGCCACCCGCTCCGGTGGGCGGCGGCCGCCGCCGTGGCCGTCCTGACCGCCCAGTTCGTCCACGGCCTGGCCACCAACCCCGTCTGGGAATGGCACGTCTTCGCCGACTACGTCCTGTCGGACACCATCGTCCGGGCCGTGTGGGTGACCCTCCAGCTCACCGCGTACGCCACCGTGCTGGGCTTCCTCCTCGGCACGGTCCTGGCCTTCATGCGGCTCTCGCGCAGCCCGGTCCTGCGGACCGTGGCCTGGTCCTACGTCTGGATCTTCCGCTCCATCCCGATGATCGTCCAGCTCGTGTTCTGGTTCAATCTGAGCGCCCTGTACGAGGAACTGGGCGTCGGCATCCCCTTCGGGCCGGTGTTCTGGTCCGTCGACAGCAACAGCCTGGTCGGCACCATCGGCGCCGCCGTCATCGGGCTCTCCCTGCACCAGGCCGCCTACGCCGCCGAGGTCGTCCGCGGCGGTGTCGTCTCGGTCGACCACGGGCAGACGGAGGCCGCCGCGGCCCTGGGCATCCCGCGCCTGCGCCAGATCCGCCGGATCGTGCTGCCGCAGGCCATGCGGGCCATCCTGCCCACCGCCGGCAACGAGATCGTCGGCCTGCTCAAGGGCACCTCGGTCGTCTACGTCATGTCCATCGGCGAGCTGTTCTACCAGACCCAGGTGATCTACGGCCGCAACGGCCGGGTGATCCCCCTGCTGCTGGTGGCCACCGCCTGGTACGTGGTGCTGACCTCCCTGCTCTCCCTCGCGCAGTACTACGTCGAGCGCCGCTTCGCCCGGGGCGCCGGCCGTACCGCGCCGCCCACCCCCCTCCAGCGCGCCCGCCGCCTGGCGCGCGCCGTACGCGCCGCGGCGGCCCGGCCCGACCGGCCCGTCGCCCCCCTGGAACCGCTGGGAGGCAGCCGATGAGCCAGGTGATGGTGGACGTCCACGGCGTCCACAAGAGCTTCGGCCCGCTTCAGGTGCTGCGCGGCGTCGACCTCCAGGTCCGCGCCGGCGAGGTCACCGTGATCCTCGGCCCGTCCGGATCGGGGAAGTCCACGCTGCTGCGCACCATCAACCACCTGGAGAAGGTCGACCGCGGCTGGATCGGCGTCGACGGGGAGCTCATCGGCTACCGCCGCTCGGGCGGCAAGCTGTACGAGCTGAAGGAGAAGGACGTCCTCGCCCAGCGCACCCGGATCGGGTTCGTCTTCCAGAACTTCCACCTCTTCCCGCATCTGACCGTGCTGGACAACCTCGTCGAGGCGCCCGTCTCCGCGCTGCGCCGCCCGCGCAAGGAGGCCGAGGCGGCGGCCCGCCTGCTGCTGACCCGGGTCGGCCTCGCCGACAAGGCGGGCGCCTACCCGCGGCAGTTGTCCGGCGGCCAGCAGCAGCGCGTGGCCATCGCCCGGGCGCTCGCCGTCGAACCCAAGGTGCTGCTCTTCGACGAGCCCACCTCCGCGCTCGATCCCGAACTGGTCGGCGAGGTCCTCGACGTCATCAAGGACCTGGCCCGCACCGGAACCACGATGATCGTCGTCTCCCACGAGATCGGCTTCGCCCGCGAGGTCGCCGACACGGTGGTGTTCATGGACGGCGGCGTCGTCGTGGAACAGGGGCCGCCCGAGGCCGTCCTCGACGCCCCGCGGCAGGAACGCACCCGCGCCTTCCTCTCCAAGGTCCTCTGACCACCCCTCACCTCACTCTCGCGCGCAAGGAGAAAAACCGTGAGCACCACTTCCCGCCGCGGCACCGCCGCAGCGCTCGCAGCCGCCTCCGTCCTCCTCCTGGCCGCCTGCGGCGATCCCTCCGGCGGGGAGACGGCCGAGGTGGCGGACGCCTCGGGAGCCCGCACGAAGATCAATCTGACCGCCGACCAGAAGCGGGTCACCACCGCGAAGGTGGACTCCATCGCCGCCGAGGTCCCGGCGAAGATCCGCGCCAGGGGCACCCTGGAGATCGTCGCTTCCTCCGGTTCCGCCGCGCCGCTGACCTTCCACGCCACCGACGACCGGACCGTGATCGGCGTGGAGACCGACCTCGCCCACCTGGTCGCCGACGTCCTCGGCCTCGAACCCCGCCTCCACACGGTCTCCTGGGAGAACATCTTCGTCGGCCTCGACAGCGCCAGATACGACGTCGGCTTCAGCAACATCACCGTCACCGAGGAGCGCAAGGAGAAGTACGACTTCGCCACCTACCGCAAGGACAACCTCGGCTTCGAGGCGAAGAAGGGTAGCGGCCTGAAGGTCGACGGCCCCGAGGACGTCGCGGGCCGCACGGTGGCCGTCAGCAGCGGCACCAACCAGGAGAAGCTGCTCGTCGAGTGGAGCGAGGAGAACGAGAAGGCCGGCCGGAAGCCGGTGGACATCAAGTACTACCAGAACGACACCGACACCTATCTCGCCCTCCGGTCCGGCCGGATCGACCTCTACCTCGGTCCCCATCCGACCACCGCCTACCACGCCGCCACCACGGGCCGGACGGAGGTCGTCGGCACCTGCTCCGGCGCCGGCGCGGGCCTGCAGGGCCTCATCGCGGCCACCACCAAGAAGGACAACGGCCTGGTCGAGCCGCTGGCCGACGCCCTCGACGAGATCATCGGCAACGGCAGCTACGCCGAGGTGCTCAAGCGCTGGGGCCTGTCCGGCGAGGCCGTGACCACCTCCGAGATCAACCCGCCCGGCCTGCCGAGGACGGGCGCGTGACCGCCCCCGGGAGGAAGCGATGAGATTCCAGGTCCTGACCATCGTCGGCCACGCGCCCCACCCGCTGACCGGCGAACTGGGCCCGGCCGCCGACCGGATCGCGGAGGTCGTCGAGACGGCGGTCGCCGCCGAGCGACTGGGCTTCGACGCGTACGCCGTGGGGGAGCGGCACGCCGGACCGTTCCTGTCCTCCAGCCCGGCGGTGCTGCTCGGCGCGGTGGCCGCCCGCACCTCCCGCATCCGGCTGCTGACCGGCGTCACCGTGCTGGCGATCCTCGACCCGGTGCGGGTCGCCGAGGACTACGCCACCCTCGACCAGCTCTCCCGGGGCCGGGTGGAACTGGTCGTCGGCAAGGGCGCGGAGGCGGGCCACTTCGGCCTGTTCGGCCTGGACGAGGACCGGCAGTGGGAGTACCAGGCCGAGAAGTACGAGCTCCTGCGCAGGCTCTGGCGGGAGGAGGAGGTCACCTGGGAGGGCAGGTTCCGCCCGCCGCTGAAGGACGTGACGACCCTGCCCCGCCCGTACGGCGGGCGCCCGCCGCGCGTCTGGCACGGCTCGGCCACCAGCCTGCACTCCCCGGAACTGGCCGCCAGGCACGGCGACCCGCTCTTCAGCGCCAACGCCATCCAGCCCCGTGCGGCCTACGCCCGGCTCATCGGCCACTACCGGGAGCGCTTCGAGGCGTACGGCCACGACCCGCGCACCGCCCATGTGGGCGCCGGATCGGGCGGGCTGTTCATCGCGGACACCACCCAGGAGGCGGTGGCCCGCTTCAAGGACTACTACGAGGCCCGCGTCCGGCAGACCCACCGGCCCGCGCTGGAGGGCAGGCCCGGCTACAACACCCCGTTCCGCACCGTGGAGGACGCCGTCGCGCACGGCCCGCACCTCATCGGCAGCCCCCAGCAGATCATCGACAAGATCCTCGGTTACCACGAGTCCTACCGCCACGACCTGCAGTCCGTCACCGTCGACGCCTCGGGCCTGTCACTGCCCGAGCAGATCGACCAACTGCACCGCTTCGCCGAGGAGATCGCCCCGGCGGTACGGCGGGAGGCCCCGACGACCCTGTGGCGGGAACCGTGACCGGCGCCCCCGCACCCTGGCTCTTATACACATCTCCGAGCCCACG
>NZ_WYCT01000468.1 GCF_011008945.1 Streptomyces harenosi | reverse complement strand
ACCCCGCGCACGGCCCCCGAGCACCCCCAGACCCTCGCGGCCGCCGCGGTCGGGGCACCGCCGCCCGCCCCGTCCTTCGGCGGCGAGCAGCCGGGCCGGTGGGAGCGGGTCGTCCTCGGCACGCGCGAGAGCCGCCAGGCCCCCGCCGGGCAGGCCGTCCTGGACGCCGCGGGCCCCGCCCTCGTCGTCACCTCCAACCCCGCCCTCTGGCAGGCCACGAAGGACGCCCGGGCCAAGCTCGGCCCCGTCCTCCTCTACGACCCGACCCACCTCTGCGACACCCCGGCCCGCCTCCACTGGGCCCCCACGGCCGGCTGCGAGGACCGGCCGACCGCCACCGCGCGGGCGGCGGCGCTGCTCACCCCGGTCCGGCCCACCGCCCGCCTCGATCAGGCCGTCGCCGACACCGCGGAAGTCCTGCTGCGCAGCTACCTGCACGCCGCCGCGGTCGACGGCCGCACCGTCCGCCACGTCCACCGCTGGTGCCAGGGCACCCACATCCAGGAGGCCGTACGGGTCCTGCGTACGAACCCCAAGGCCGCGCCCGGTGCCGCGGGCGAGCTCGAGGCCGCCCTCACCGCCCATCCCGAACGCCGGGACATGGCGCAGCAACTGACCACCCGTGCCCTGTCCGCCCTGCTCACCGTGAACGTCCGCGAGTCCTGCACCGCCCATCGAACAGATGCCCTCGCCCTGGGTTCCTTCGTCCACGAAGGGGGAACCCTTTACGTGGTGGGTGAATCCATCGAGGACCCCAGGACCAGCCCGGGCGCGATGCCGCTGCTGACCGCCCTGGTAGCAAGCGTGGTCGAGCACGGCCGGCGCATGGCCGAACGGTCATCCTCCGGTCGGCTCGACCCACCACTGACGCTCGTCCTGGACGACATCGCCGCCGTGGCGCCCCTGCCCCACCTCCCGGAGCTGCTGGCCACCGGCGCGGACCGGGGCCTGCCGACCCTGGCCCTGCTGCGCTCCCGCGAACAGGGCCGCGCCCGCTGGCCGGACGCCGAGCTCCCGGTCTGACCCGCCGCGGCCCCGGCCGCTACGCCGGGCCCGCGGATCGGTCCCGCCCCAGCACGAACTCCAGCTCCCTCTCCTCCGGGGCGCCCTGCATCGGCACGCTCACCCCGCTCGGCACGAACCCCAGCTTGCGGTAGCAGCCCTGGGCCCGGCCGTTGTCCTCGTGCACGATCAGCCGCACCCGCTCCGCACCGCGCTGCCACGCCCACGCCAGACCGGCGTCGAACAGCTCCCCGGTCAGCCCCGTCCCCCGCCACTCGGGCCGTACGTACACGCCGACGACATGTCCCTGGCGCCGCTCGACGGGGAGCCCGGCCCAGTCCGTGGTGCCCGGCTCCTCGATCAGCACCGTCAGCGTCCCCGCCCAGGCGCCCCCCGGCACCTCGGCGACGACCTGCCGCGCCCCTGCGGCCCCTTCCGCGGCCCCCGCCGCCCGCTCCCGCCAGAAGGACTCCGGCCGCTCCACGGCCGCCTCGTAGGTCTCCAGGAAGGCCAGGCGTGCCAGGGGGTCCCGCAGCGCCGTGAGCCGCAGCGCCCTGACGGCGGCCCATTCGTCGGCGCGGATCGCGCGGATCACCCGGTCACCGGTTACGGAGGCACTCATGCGGGCCACCGTAGTACTCCGGTACTACGGCCCTCACCTCATATCCGTCCCGCGGCCGGACGTCCCGGCGGCCGGCATCGGCCAGCATGGGGGCATGCGCACCGAGTTCCGCACGACCGAGGCACGCCCCACCATGGGGCCCGTGACGGAACAACGGCCGGCCGAGCCCCTCACCGAGCACATCCACCGCCTCACCCGGCGGCTGCGCGCCTTCGACCGGCGCCACCCGCTGCTGTGGGACGCGCACTTCACCGGCTTCTGGGTGCTGGCCGCCCTCGTCGACTACTACGGCCGCGGCTGGCGCACCACCGCCCACGACCTGGACCTGCCGGGCGGGCTCCTCCTCGCGCTGAGCCTCGGTCTCTCCCTGCCCCTGCTCGGGAGGCGCAGCCACCCCCGGGCCGTCCTCCTGGTCATGGCGCCGGCGGCCTTCGTCAACGCCTGGTCGGGCGCGGTCCTCCAGGCGGCCCTGCTCCAGCTCGTCGTCCTGTACCACATCGCCCTGCGCCGGCCCCTACGCACCCTGTGGTGGGCGGTGCCGCTGCTGACCGCGCCCGTGGTCGTGTCGGCGGTCCGCTACGGCGAAGGGACCTGGCACCAGCAGGTCGGCTCCCATCTGACGTCCCTCACCGTCGCGGTCCTCGTCGGGATCACGGTCCGCACCCGCCGCGCCCACACGGAGGCCCTGGAGGAACGCGCCCGCCGTCTGGAGATCGAACGGGACCAGCAGGCACAGCTCGCCGCGGCGGCCGAACGGGCCCGCATCGCCCGCGAGATGCACGACATCATCGGCCACAACCTCTCCGTCATCACCGGCCTCGCCGACGGCGGGCGGTACGCCGCCGCCCGGTCGCCCCAGCGGGCGGCGCAGGCGCTCGACGCGATCGGCGCCACCAGCCGCCAGGCGCTCGGCGAACTCCGCCGCCTCCTGGACGTGCTGCGCGAGGAGGAGGGGGAGCAGGCGGCGCTGACCCCGCAGCCCGGCCTCACCGACCTCGACCGGCTCCTGACCGGTGTCCGCGACGCGGGCCTCCCGGTCCGCGCGACCGTCCACGGCCGGCCCGCCCTGCCCCCGGGCCGGCAGCTCACCGTGTACCGCGTCGTCCAGGAAGCCCTCACCAACACCCTCAAGCACGCGGGCCCCGGAGCGACGTCCGAGATCGACCTGTCGTACGGAGAGGGCGGCGCCGTCACGGTCACCATCACCGACACCGGCCGCGGCGGACCCCCGCCCGGCCCGTCCGACGGCCGCGGCCTGCCCGGCATGCGCGAGCGCACCGCCCTGTACGGGGGCACACTCGAGGCCGGCCCGCGTCCGCACCCGGAGCGGGGCTGGCGTGTCCGTCTTCATCTCCCGGAGGAAACCCCGCAGTGACCACGGTTCTGATCGCCGACGACCAGCCGCTCCAGCGTCTGGGTTTCCGCATGCTCCTGGAGAGCCAGGACGACCTCACCGTGCTGGCGGAGGCGGACAACGGCAGCGAGGCCGTCCGCCTGGCCGCCGACCACCATCCCGACGTGGTGCTGATGGACGTCCGGATGCCCGGTCTCGACGGCATCGAGGCCACCCGGCGGATCGCGGCGACCGGCGACCGCACCCGCATCCTCATCCTGACCACCTTCGACCTGGACGAGTACGCCTACGCCGGCCTGCGGGCGGGCGCTTCCGGCTTCCTGGTCAAGGACGCCCAGCCGGAGGAACTCCTGTCCGGCATCCGGGCGGTGGCCACCGGCGACGCGGTCGTGGCGCCGGGCCTGACCCGCCGTCTCCTGGACGCCTACGTCCATCACCTGCCGGCCGGGCCCGCCGAGGGAGCCGGCGCCGCGGAGCCCGATCCGCGCCTGGCCGCCCTCACCGACCGCGAGCGGGAGATCCTCACGGTCATCGGCCAGGGCTGGACCAACACCGAGATAGCCGAGCGTCTCCACCTCGCCGAATCGACGGTGAAGACCCATGTGAGCCGCATCCTCGCCAAGACCGGCTCCCGCGACCGCGTGCAGGCGGTGATCCTGGCCTACGACACCAGGCTGGTGACCCCGTCCTGAGCCGGCCCCGCTGCCGCTCGAACCAACCCCCGAACCAACCCCGGAAAACAGAAAAACCCCGCACCAATCGGTGCGGGGTTTTCCCCAAAAATTGTTCGGCGGCGTCCTACTCTCCCACAGGGTCCCCCCTGCAGTACCATCGGCGCTGTAGAGCTTAGCTTCCGGGTTCGGAATGTAACCGGGCGTTTCCCCTACGCTATAACCACCGAAAC
>NZ_WYCT01000467.1 GCF_011008945.1 Streptomyces harenosi | reverse complement strand
CGGCCCGCCGCGGAGCGCCGTCCGCGGTCGCGGGCCAGGCGACGGCGTCCGTGAGCAGCCGTACCCGGCCCGCCGACCAGTCGACCCGGGGCGAGGGCTCGTCCACGTGCAGGGTGCGCGGCAGCTCACCGTGCCGCAGCGCCATCACCATCTTGATGACGCCGCCCACCCCCGCCGCCGCCTGCGCATGACCGATGTTGGACTTCACCGACCCGAGCCACAGCGGCCGTTGCCGCTCCTGCCCGTAGGTGGCGAGCAGGGCCTGGAGCTCGATCGGGTCGCCCAGCCGCGTGCCGGTCCCGTGCCCCTCCACCGCGTCGACGTCCGCCGCCGTCAGCCCCGCGTTGGCCAGGGCCTCGCGGATGACCCGCTCCTGCGACGGCCCGTTGGGCGCCGTCAGGCCGTTGGAGGCGCCGTCCTGGTTGACCGCGCTGCCCCGCACCACCGCCAGCACCGGATGCCCCAGCCGCCGGGCGTCCGAGAGCCGTTCCACCAGCACCATGCCGACGCCCTCGGAGAATCCCGTTCCGTCGGCGGCCGCCGCGTACGCCTTGCACCGGCCGTCCGGCGCCAGGCCCCGCTGCCGTGAGAACTGGACGAAGGTACGGGGGGTGGACATGACGCTGACCCCGCCGGCCAGGGCCAGCTCGCAGTCGCCGGTGCGCAGCGCCTGGCAGGCCAGGTGCAGGGCGACCAGGGAGGAGGAGCAGGCCGTGTCGACGGTGATCGCCGGGCCCGTCAGACCGAGGGTGTAGGCGATGCGGCCCGAGGCGATGCTGCTGACGCTGCCGTCGCCGAGGTAGCCCTCGAAGTCCGGATCCCCGTTCCCGTCCCCGGCGCCGCCCCGGTCCGCCGCGTAGTCGTGGTACATGAGACCGGCGAAGACACCGGCCCGGGACCCGCGGGCCGAGGACGGGTCGATCCCGGCCCGCTCGAAAGCCTCCCACGAGGTCTCCAGGAGCAGCCTCTGCTGCGGGTCCATCGCCGGCGCCTCACGCGGGGAGATCCCGAAGAAGCCCGCGTCGAACTCCGCCGCGTCGTACAGGAAACCGCCGCGCCGGGTGTACGAGGTGCCCGGACGGTCCGGGTCGGGGTCGAACAGGCCGTCCAGATCCCACCCGCGGTCGTCCGGGAACGCCCCGATCGCGTCGCCGCCCGAGGCGACCAGCCCCCACAGCTCCTCCGGCGACCGCACCTCGCCCGGGAAGCGGCAGGCCATCCCGACGATGGCGATCGGCTCCCGGCCGGCCTGCTCCAGCTCGGTGACGCGTTCCCGCGAGCGGTGCAGATCGGCGGTGACCCACTTGAGGTAGTCCAGGAGCTTTTCCTCATTCTCCATGAGAGGGCGCCTTGTCTGTCGGGTCGGGGGTGTGCCGACCGGGAGGCGGGGGCGAGGCGGACCCGGTGTCACGCCCCAGCTCGCGATCGATGAAGGCGAAGATCTCGTCCCGCGAGGCGTGGGCGAGCTCGGCGGCTTCCCGGCCGGCCGGTGGCCGCTGGGCGGACGACGCGGTCTTCTGCGCGGGAAGCGAGTACGCCAGCGACTTCAGCCGGGCCGGGCCCCCGGCGGCCGCCCACTCCTCGGCCGGGGTGTCGTTCAGGGCAGTCTCCAGCTCGGCGAGGGCCGCGAGCGCCGACGCCACCGCCGTACCCGGGGCGGCGGGGGCGGCCGGGTCCGGCGAGCACCTGTCGAGGAGGTGCTCTGCCACGGCCGAGGGCGTCGGGTGGTCGAAGACGAGGGTGGCCGCGAGCCGGATTCCGGCGGCGGTGTTGAGCTGGTTGCGCAGTTCGACCGCCATCAGCGAGTCGAAGCCGAGGTCGCGGAAGCTGCGGTTGTCGTCCACCGACTCCGGACCGTCGGCGCCGAGCACCCACGCCACGTGCCTGCGGACCAGACGGGCGACGGCAGCGGGGCGTTTGCGGACGTCCAGCCCGGCCAGCGTCTCACGCAGCGGTGTCACCTCGGCGCCGGGCCCGGCGGACCGGTCCGTGCCCGGGGCCCCCGGCACCTCGGCGAGCCGCCGTAGAACGGGCGGGACGTGGGTGGCGCGGCGCAGCGCGGGCAGGTCGAGCCGGGCCGGGACCAGGTTGGCGCGGTCCAGGGCCAGCGCGGTGTCGAAGAGGGCCAGGCCGGCGTCGGCGGGCAGCGGGACCAGGCCGCTGCGGGCCATCCGCCGAAGGTCGACCGAACCGAGGTGGTCGGTCAGACCGCCGGTCTGCTCCCACAGCCCCCAGGCCAGGGAGACGGCGGGCAGGCCCGTGGCGCGCCGGTGCCGGGCGAGGGCGTCGAGGAAGGCGTTGGCGGCGGTGTAGTTGGCCTGGCCGGGCGTGCCGAGCGTCGCCGTGACGGAGGAGAACAGGACGAAGGCGGCGAGCGGCAGATCGCGGGTGAGGTCGTGCAGGTGGAGCGCGGCGTCGGCCTTGGCACGCAGGACGCGGGCCAGCCGGTCGGCGGTGAGCGAGGCGAGGACGCCGTCGTCCAGCACTCCGGCGGTGTGCACCACGGCGGTCAGCGGGTGTTCGCCGGGCACGGACGCCAGGAGGGCGGCGACGGCCTCCCGGTCGGCGACATCGCAGGAGGCGACGGTGACGGTGGCTCCCTGAGCGGTCAGCTCCTCCCGCAGCGCGGCGGCGCCGGGCGCGCCGGGGCCGCCGCGACTGGCGAGGAGCAGCCGCCGGACCCCGTGCGCGGTCACCAGATGCCGGGCGAGCAGCGCGCCCAGGCTTCCGGTGCCGCCGGTGATGAGGACGGTTC
Source organism: Streptomyces harenosi (assembly GCF_011008945.1). GTDB lineage: Bacteria > Actinomycetota > Actinomycetes > Streptomycetales > Streptomycetaceae > Streptomyces > Streptomyces harenosi. The sequence goes on along the minus strand of NZ_WYCT01000467.1, from coordinate 1,130 downwards.
CCTCCGGGTCCCACTCGGGGGCCCGGCCCTCGGCGGGAGGGCGCGTGGAGACGTCCGCCACGCGGGACAGCCGGGGGACGCGCAGGCGGTCGCCGCGCACCGCGATGTGCGGCTCACCGCAGGCCACCGCCTGTTCCACCAGGCGGTGGGAGACGGGCCGCGCCCCGGCGGGATCGAGGTCCAGCAGGACCAGCCGCCCGGGGTGTTCCGCCTGCGCGGACCGCACCAGCCCCCACAGTGCGGCCGCGGCCGGATCGGTGACCGGCTCGTCCGGGGCGCAGCCGACCGCCCCGCGCGTCACGAGCACGAGCCGTGTGTCGGCCGTCCGGTGCTCGCCCAGCCAGGTCTGTACGAGTTCCAGCCCGCGCCGGCAGAGGTCGTGCAGGCTCACGGTGTCCAGCGGCCCGCCGTCGGCGCCGGCGGTGGCGACGACGGCGTCGGGGGCGGGCGTTGTGCCGGCGAGGGCCTGCGCCAGCGCCGCGATGGTCTCGTACGTACGGCAGGGCAGTTCCGATGTGCCCAGCACCGCGATGTCGGCCCCACCGGGCACGGCGGCAGGGTCCGCCGGGAGCGGCAGCCAGTCCAGTTCGTAGAGGGCGTCGCGCGAGCCCGCCGCGGAGCGGGTCGCCGCGCGCAACTGCTCCGCCGAGGCGGAGCGCAGGGCCAGCGCGGCGACCGAGAGGACCGGCTCACCGCTGGTGGTCGCGGCCGTGATGCTCACGGCACCGTCGTCGGCGGGCGCGAGACGCACCCGCAGGGCGGCGCCGCTCGCCCCGGCGTGCGCTGCCACGCCGTTCCAGGAGAAGGGCAGCGGGCGGGCCGGCACCCCGTCGACCAGCCCCAGCACGACGGGGTGCAGCGCGGCGTCCAGCAGTGCCGGATGCAGCCGGAACGCGGAGCCGTCGTCGCCCGGGAGGGCCACCTCGGCGAAGACCTCCGAACCGCGGCGCCACACCGCGCGCAGTCCCTGGAAGGCCGGCCCGTACTCGAACCCCTCGTCGGCCAGGCGGGCGTAGCAGCCGGCCGAGTCGCCGAGTTCGCCGGGGAGGAGGGGGACCGACCCCGGCGGGGGCCAGGCGCCGCCCGGATCGTGCGGCGCGAGGCCGGCGGGCCCGGGGGTAGGGCCGGGG
>NZ_WYCT01000466.1 GCF_011008945.1 Streptomyces harenosi | reverse complement strand
GCAGGTGGGGGGTGTCCTGCCAGGAGACGACCTGGGCTGGTTCCTTGCGCAGGACGACGTCGTAGCGGTGGCGGGTCAGTTCGTTGTGGTGGGTGCCGTCCTTGAGCCGGATGTCCACCGCGACGGTTCCGGGCAGGTCGTCGGCGACCGCCGGGAAGAACCCGGGATCGATCAGGAGCTCCTTCTCCAGCGCCATGCTCTGCTCGATCGCCGCGCGGACCTCGGAGATACCGGCACCGGCACCGGCCCGCCCCAGCTCCACCGCGGTGCGGAAGGTCCTGAAGGCGCGCATGTTGCGGACATCGCCCACGAACAGGGAGCCGCCGGGGGTGAGGAGTTCCATCGCCTGCCGCAGCACGCGCACCAGATAGGCGGTGCTCGGGAAGTACTGCGCCACCGAGTTGATGACGATGGTGTCGAAGTAGCCGGTGGGCAGTCCTTCCACCACGTCCGCGGCCTGACTGCGCAGCTCCACCCGTTCCGGCAGCCCGGGAACCGACGCGATCCGCTCCCGGAGTCTTTCGATGACCGCGGAGGAGAAGTCGGTGCCCCAGTACGCCTCGCATTCCGGGGCGAGTTTCGCCAGCAGCAGGCCATTGCCCACGCCGAGTTCGAGGACCCGGCGCGGCTGGAGGGAGCGGATGCGTTCCACCGTGGCAGCGCGCCAGGCCCGCATTTCCTCCAGTGGGATGGGCGAGCCGTCGTAACTGCTGTTCCAGCCGGAGAAGTCCTCACCGACGGGGAGGTCGGCCGTCCGGGTGTAGTGCTCGTCGTAGATCTGCTGCCATTCGCGGACTTGGCGGGTGCCGGTGTCCTGGTCGGGTGCGGGCTGGTCGGTGGGGACGATGTAGCCGACCAGCCGGGTGTCTCCGGTGCGGTCCTCGCGGGCGGTGACCACGGCCTGGTCGACGAGGGGGTGGTCGCGCAGGGCCGTTTCGATCTCGCCGGGTTCGATGCGGTATCCGCGTACCTTGACCTGGTCGTCGGCGCGGCCGACGAATTCGAGTTCGCCGTCCGAGCGCCGGCGTACCAGGTCGCCGGAGCGGTACATCCTCGATCCGGCGGGGCCGAAGGGGTCGGCGACGAACCGTTCGGCGGTGGTGGCGGCGCGGCCGGCGTATCCGCGTGCCAGGCCGGTGCCGGCGATGTAGAGCTCGCCCACCGATCCGGCGGGCACCGGCCGGAGGGCGTCGTCGAGCACGTGGACGCGTGCGCCGAGGACGGGGTGTCCCAGCGGTGGTACGCGGCGGCCGGTCAGCGGTTGGCTCATCGTCGCGCAGACGGTGGCCTCGGTGGGGCCGTAGGCGTTGATCAGGCGGTGCGTGGCCGACCAGCGCTCCACCACGTCGGGCGGGCATGCCTCACCGGCGACGACGACGCATTCGACGCCGGTGAGCACGTCGGGTGACAGGACGGCGAGGGCCGAGGGGGGCAGCGTGATGTGCGTGATCGCGGATTCGGCGACGAGGTCGCCCAGGGCGGTGCCGGGCAGCAGCCGGGGGGCGGGTGCCGCGACCAGGGCAGCACCGGACAGCCAGGCCATGCACACCTCGGAGATGGAGGCGTCGAAACTCGGTGAGGCAAATTGCAGTACCCGGCTGGATTCCCGTACACCGAAACGCTCGATCTGTGACGCCGCCAGCGCACCGATTCCCGCATGGGACACCACGACACCCTTGGGCAGCCCCGTCGAACCCGACGTATAGATCACGTAGGCCGCATTCGACGGAGACAGGACCCCGCGTTCGGTATCCGCCGGGTCGGCCGCCGCCGGCGCCGCGCATTCCGCCGCGACCGCGGCATCGTCCACCGCGACGACGGGCACGGAGCCGACGTCGAGGCGGGACGCCACCTCGCTCACGGTCAACACCAGGACCGGATCGGCGTCCGTCAGCATGTAGGCGATCCGCTGCGGCGGATAGCCCGGATCCACCGGCAGATAGACTCCGCCCGCCTTCATCACGGCGAGCATGGCCACGTACAGGTCCACCGACCGTCCCAACGCGCACGCCACCACGCGCTCGGGCCCCACACCGCGCGCCATCAGCAGCCGGGCCAGCCGATCGGCCCGCGCGTCCAACTCCGCGTACGACAGCGTCACATCCCCGTACACCAGGGCGACCGCGTCGGGGCGACGCTCCACCTGGGCTTCGAAGGCGTGCGGGAGGGTGGTGGCCTCGATCGCGCGGGTGGTGTCCGCGGACCGGGCCAGCAGGGACTCCTCCTCCCCGGGCAGGAGGACGTCGAGCTGAGCGAGCGGCCGGTCGGGGTCGGCGGCCAGCGTCTCCAGCAGATGGGCGAACCGCGCGGCGAGCACCTCGACGGTGCCGGGGTCGAACACGTCGGTGCTGTATTCCACGAAGCCGTCCAGGCCGCCCGGCCCGCCCCGCTCGTCGTGGCGCTCCCAGAGACTGAGGAACAGGTCGTACTTGGCGGTGCCGGTCCCCAGCAGTTCGGAGCGGGACCGCACGCCGAGCCGGTCGAAGTCGCTCTCGGGAGCGTTCTGGAGCGCGGCGACGACCTGGAACAGCGGCTGGCGGGACGCGGTACGGGTGGGGTTGAGGGCCTCGACGAGCTGCTCGAAGGGGAGGTCCTGGTGGGACCAGGCGGCGAGGTCGGTCTCGCGGACCCGCTGGAGCAGTTCGCGGAAGGTGGGGTTGCCGGAGGTGTCGGTGCGCAGGACGAGGGTGTTGACGAAGAAGCCGACGAGGCCGTCGAGTGCTTCGTCGGTGCGTCCGGCGACCGGGCTGCCGAGGGGGATGTCGGTGCCCGCGCCCAGCCGGGTCAGCAGCGCCGCCAGACCGGCCTGCACCACCATGAACAGGCTGGTCCCGGTGTCCTGGGCCAGGTCCCTCAGCCGCTGGTGCAGTGCGGCGGACAGCTCGACCGGCAGTGTGCCGCCGCGGTAGGTCGCACGCTGGGGGCGGGGCCGGTCGAACGGGAGCGCGATCTCCTCCGGGATGCCGTCCAGGCGTTGCTTCCAGTAGGCCAGTTGCCGGGCGTAGCGGCTGCCGGGGTCGTCGGGGTCGCCGAGGACGTCGCGTTGCCACAGGGTGTAGTCGGCGTACTGGACCGGCAGGGGTTCCCACTGCGGGGCCCGGCCCCGGCGGCGGGCCTCGTACGCCGTCGCCAGGTCCCGGGACAGGGGTGCCATGGACCATCCGTCACCGGCGATGTGGTGCAGCAGCAGCAACAGCACGTGCTCGTCCGGTCCGGCGGTGAACAGCGTGGCCTTCAGCGGCGGTTCGGCCGCCAGGTCGAAGGCGTGACCGGCGGCCCGCTCGAGGTGTGCGCCGAGTTCCTCGGGGTGGGTGTCGACCGTGTGCAACAGGCCGGGGACCGCCCCGGGATCGAGGACGACCTGGTGCGGCTCCCCGGAGGTCTCGTGGAAGACGGTGCGCAGGCTCTCGTGCCGGGCCACCAGATCGGTCAGCGCCGCCCGCAGCGCCGCCACGTCCAGCTCCCCCGAGAGCCGCAGCGCCAGCGGGATGTTGTAGGTGGCGCTGGGTCCCTCCAGCCGGTGCAGGAACCACAGCCGCCGCTGCGCGTACGACAACGGCAGCACCTCAGGCCGCGCCGCCCGCACCAGAGCCGGCCGCACACCCGCCTCCGCGGTGCGCAGCCACTCGGCCAGACCCGCCACCGTCGGCGTCTCGAAGAACACCGCGATGGGCACCTCCACACCCAGTACCGCCCGTATTCGGCTGATGAGGCGGGTGGCGAGGAGGGAGTGGCCGCCGAGTGCGAAGAAGCTGTCGTCGATGCCGGTGTGGGGCAGGCCGAGGGTGTCGGCGAAGAGTTCGCAGAGGATCTTTTCCTGGGGGGAGCGGGGTGGGCGTCCGGTGCTGGTGGTGGTGAGGTCGAGTGCGGGCAGGGCGGCGCGGTCGATCTTGCCGTTGGGTGTGAGGGGGAGGGTGTCGAGGGTCACG
>NZ_WYCT01000465.1 GCF_011008945.1 Streptomyces harenosi | reverse complement strand
TACGAGATTAGCGAGTGTCTCGTGGGCTCGGAGATGTGTATAAGAGCCAGGGGCCAGGACGGGCACCCACGCCAACGCCCCGGACCGCCGCGGTGGTTGGCCCCTCCCGCCGGAGCGGGGCGCCCGCGAGGGCGGAAGCGGCCCGGGTCACTTCCTGACGGCGATGGTGTACGTGATCGCCGCCCCGGCCGCCAGCACGCCCGCGGCGGCGGCGAACAGCACCGCCGTGGAGCCGAGGAGGTCCGCCGAGCGCGACGCGCCCTGCAGATCGACGAGGAGGGCGCCGACCGGGGAGCCCCGCCTCGCCAGCAGCACGGCCGCCAGCAGGACCAGGGCGAGGACGAGCGCGTGGCCCTGCCGCCGGAAGACGAGGGGCGAGCAGACCAGGCCGATGGCGATACCGGTGAAGGCGCAGGTGAATTGGGCCTCCAGCCCCAGCAGCAGGTCGGCCGGGGTGGGGGAGTGGCTGCCGAACACCAGCGGCAGGACCAGGCCGGCCGCGGCCGGTGGCAGACAGGCCAGCACCGCCGTCGCCACCCACCCCGCCAGTGCGCGCCGGTGGCCGCCGGCGTTCACGACGACGACGGAGCGGTGCGCCCGGTCCTCCAGGCCCACCAGGGCCATGGTCAGCCACACCGAGCACACCAGCATGGCCCCGGCCGCCGAGCCGTAGGTGGCGGTGAGCGGGCCGGAGTCGTTGCTGGTCAGCACGGCCAGCAGACCGGTGAACAGCAGCACCGGCGCAAGATAGCGCTGCGAGAGCAGCAGGACCGTGAACAGGTAGCGGACCAGGGCGATCACCGCGCCGCCCGCCGGCCGTTCGCGCGGTCGTCCCGGCCGGGCGGGACCGGGCCCACGCCGTCCACCGACCACCCCAGCCGCAGCGCCGTCAGCAGCACGGCGTCCGAGTGGCCCCGCCCCACCCGCACGACCAGGGCCTCGCCCCGGCGTGCGGTGTCCGTGACGCCCGGCAGGGCTCTCCAGTCCGGTGCGGCCGGCCGGACACCCCCGGCGGGCGGGGACAGGACCACCTCGACCGTCCCGGCGCCGTCCGGCGGGCGGCCGCCGTCCTGCGGGGCGAGCCGGCCGTCCCGGACGACGTAGGCGTGGTCCGCGCGCTGCGCGGCGACCGCCTCGCGGTGATCGGTGAAGACCACCGTGCCGCCCTGCCCGGCCACCTCGCCGAGAAGCTCGGCGAGGACCGCGTGCGCCGCGACGTCCAGCCCGGACCAGGGTTCGTCGAGGACCAGCAGGTCCGGTACGACCAGCAGGGCCTGGGCGAGCGCCACCTTCTGCGCGTTGCCCTTGGACAGGGTGCGAAGCGGTGCCTGCTCGCCGCCCACCAGGGCCAGCCGGTCCAGCAGGTGGTGCGCGCGGGCCCGCGCCCGGTCGCCCGGCATGCCGCGGACGCGTCCCATGTGGGTGAGATAGGCGAGCGCCGGCAGGCGGTCGTGCGCGGTGAAGCGGTCCGGTACGTAACCGACGCGCGGCGGACGGCCCGAGACCCTCCCCGAGGTGGGCCGCGACACCCCGGCGAGGATCCTCAGCAGGGTCGACTTCCCCGAGCCGTTGCCGCCCGCCACGGCGACCACCGCACCGGGCGGGACCTGAAGGTCCACGTCGACGAGGACCCAGCGGCCCCTGCCGTACCGCTTGCCGACCGACTCACAGCGCAGCACACCGGCTCCCCGGCGCGCCGGGGATCGCGCCCGCCCGTGGGCGGGCCGTCCGGCAGCCGCCCGGGGAGCCTGGTACGTCCGGGCGGCCGGGTGCGAGGCGGTCCGGGTCCGCCGCGGCCGTGCCGGGGGTGCCGCCCGGCCGCGGGCCGCGGCGCCGCGTACGGGGGTGCGGCGCCGGCTGCGGGTGTGCCACATCGTCTGTCATGGCCGAGGACTCTATCGGCCGGCCGGACCGCCCCGTACGGGCCCGTCCGCCTCGCGCCGCGCGGGCCCGCCGGCGACGGAGCCCCGCGCCCGCAGGGCGTCCACCGCCATGCGGGCCGCGGTGCCGATGACGGCGTCGGCGGCGGGCAGCGTCGCGGCGGTGGAGGCGGACCGCGTGAAGACCGCGACGGCGTACCGGCCGCCGTCGGGGTACTCCACCACACCGACCTCGTTGCGCACCGTCGGCAGGCTCCCCGTCTTGCCCGACACCCGCACGTCGTCGAAGGGGAAGCCGGAGGCCAGCCGGTGCGGCCACACCTGGAGGCCCAGGATGCGGCGCATCGCCGCGCAGTGCCCCGGCAGGCACGCCTCGTCCCGCCACACCGCACCGAGCAGACGGGTCATGTCGCGCGGCGTGGTGTGGTTGGTGCGGGCCGGGTCCAGCGCCCGCAGACCGGCGACGACGTGCGGCGAACGCAGGGAGGCGGCGCCCTGGGGACCGGTGTCCTCGCGGAGCATGGCGAACAGCTCGCGGAAGGTGTGCAGGGCACGGGTGCGCTCCAGCCCCAGCCGGGTCGTCGTGGCGTTGACCGCGTCCAGGCCGACCCGCCGCAGCAGCAGGTCGGCCGCCCCGTTGTCGCTGACGGCCATCATCAGATACGCCAGGTCGCGCAGGGAGATGAGGACCGGATCGAGCATGGCGGCCAGTCCCGTGGGCCCGCTGGTGCGGTCGTCGGGCGGGCACTCCACGCGCTCGGCGAGGTCCAGCCGTCCCGCCTCGGCCTGTTCGTGCAGCGCGACCAGCAGGCACAGCTTGTGCACGCTTGCGGTGACCACCGGCTGGTCGGCCCCCGCGTCGACCTCGGCACCGGAGTCGATGTCGACGGCGTGCAGATGGCCGGTGACCCCGGCTTCGGCGAAAGCGGCGCCGATACGGCGGGCGATGGAGGTCGTCACAGCAGGTACTCCGCGGCGGGACGCAGGTGGAGGGGCCGGTCGGGCAGGTCCGTGCGGGCACCGGCGGTCTCCCGCAGGGCCCGGTGGACGGCGTCCGCGAAGGCGCGGACGGCGGTGTCGCCCCGCCCCCGGGGCCAGGCGACGCAGTGCCGCCAGGCCAGCGGGGAGCCCGCGAGCGGCCGCCAGGTGATCGCCGGGTCCTCGTCACCGGCGGTCGCCTGCCGGGCGTCCCGCGGGGTGAACGCCACCACGCCGGCGGTCAGGATCAGCCCCCGCACGAAGCCGGCGCCCTGGCCGTGGCGGACCGCGGGCGGCGTGTAGCCGTTGCGGGCGCAGGCCGTCAGGACGTCGTCGTACAGCGCCGGGGCGTCGGCGCGCGGAAACAGCGCCAGGTCGAAACCGGTGAGCAGGGCCAGGGGAACCGCCTCGTGCGCCGCGGCCGCGGCGGTCTGCGGCAGCAGCACCCCCAGTTCGCGGTGGAGCACCGGCCCGAATTCGAGACCGGTGACGTCACAGGGGTGGTGCACGAGGCCCACGTCCAGTTCGCGGGCGGCGAAACGCGCGAGCTGCTGGGCGGTGGACAGCTCGTGCAGCTCCAGTTCCACCCCGGCGTGCCGGCGGCGGAAGCCGGACAGCACGGCGGCGACGGTCTCACCGGAGATGTCGGGCGTCAGCGCGGCGCGCAGCAGCCCGCTGTCGCCGTCACGGATGCGGCGGGCGGTGGTGCGCAGCGCCTCTGCGCGGTCCAGCAGCGCGCGTGCCTCCGGCAGCAGCAGGGTCCCCGCCTTGGTGATGGTCACCTGCCGGCTGGTGCGTTCGAAGAGCCGGACGCCCAGTTCGCGCTCCAGGCGCTGGATGCGCTGGGACAGCGGCGGCTGGGCGATGCCGAGCCGGGCGGCGGCACGGCCGAAGTGCGACTCCTCGGCGACGGCCACGAAGCACTCCAGGTGCCGTATCAGGTCCACGGCCTGGGAGCATATCGAGCGTTGATCGAAGCGGCGGCGATGCGTCCGGCGGCTGTCTATTATACACATCT
>NZ_WYCT01000464.1 GCF_011008945.1 Streptomyces harenosi | reverse complement strand
TCTAGCTTCGTCGGCAGCGTCAGATGTTTATAAGAGACAGGCTCTCCCGTACGTCGAGCAGGGACACGTCGCGTACGCGCTTGGCCACGAGTCTGCCGACCTCGGCGACCTTCCCGCCGTCGGCGTCGTAGAACTCCACCGAGAGCCGCATGAGTTCGCCGTCGCGCCGCGAGGAGGCGGCCGGGACCCTGACGTAACAGCGCGTGCCCAACCGGGCCGTGGCGCGGAACGACTCGAAGACCAGCGGCAGATAGAGCCCCTCGCTCGCGCCGCCCCCGTGGAGCATGTGGTTGCCGACGCTGCCGCCGAGCAGCCCCGCCTCGAACAGGGCGGGGTGGAAGAGGAAGGAGTCCGCGCTGTCGTGGTAGGGCGGGGCGAGTTCGAGTTCCACCAGCCAGTCGTCGCCGCGCCGGTGGACCACGCCCTCGGACTTCATCAGGCCCGAGTGCACCAACTGGTTCCCGCGGAGCCAGGTGTAGATGTCGGCGAGGGTGGTGACCCGGTCCGCCGTGCCGAGCGGCAGGGACAGCCGTTCCGGGAAGGGTTCCGGGGGGCACGGATGCACGGTCACCACCGCGTGCAGGACGTCCGCCGCGTCCTGCGGGCGGCGGCTGCGCACTTCGATCCGCTGTCCCCCCGCGGGCGCCGGTCTCCCCTCGACCGTGGCCAGAACCCGCTGACCGGGTTCGGCCACGAGCGGCGCGAGAATGGTGAGGTTGCGCAGTTCGACCTCGGGCGTGGCGACGCCGTGCCGGGCGAGGACCTGCAGGACCAGATCGACGTAGCCGACCCCCGGCAACAGGTGCCGGCCGTGCACGACATGGCCGCGCAGCAGCGGGTTGTCGGTAGTGACCGTGAAGGTCTCGGTGAAGGTCTCGGCCGGGATCGAGGAGTCGGTCATCGGTGGCCCCCAGTGAGTCGCTAACCAGCGCAGGACAGTGCCGTAAGGGCGGTGACGCGAAAAGACGGCAGCGGCAAGGAAAAGACGTCCTGCGCACGAGGCGATCCTCGGCTTCAGATTGCCGCGCACCAGCGCGAGGAGACAGGAAACGGAAGTCCGTCAAACCTGCGAAGACATACACATCGGTAAGACCGGAAGGCTGACGTGCGCAACAGGGGCGCGGTCAGAGCCGGACGATAACCGAGAAACGCGGAAGCGTGCCGCGGAAAAACGAGCGGATGCAGGTCCGCATAACGCACAACTACCCATGACATCCACCCCCGTGACGTGCTTCCCGCAGCGTGAGGCCGGTCCCCGAAGGCCGGCGTGCACGGCGGGGAATGCAACCCGCGCCGTGCTCCACTGCTTTGCACGCTACCCGAACGCCAGGACCAAGAACAAGACACGCAGGGTGACCATTGAGGCAGCGCGGATAGCGGAGCGTAACCCCTTCCGTCACGCAAGCGATTTTTCTTCACCCCGTCCACACATATCCTGTCATGAAGGACCGGACGAGACCTTTGTGATTGACCGTCGCGCACAACAGCCGACATCGGTAAGGTGACCGCGGTGTGCCCGGCCGGAGTTTCCGGGACAGCGATGCATGGAGGGGCCATCCTTTTCGCTGCCGGGATTTACACGACGTTCGCCGGCCGTCTCACCGCCGCTCATCCGTCACGTACCTCTCCGGGCGCGGCAATCGCCGGCCCCCGGCCCCTGTCCCGGGCCGTCGCTCACCGCCGGCCCGCCGGGGACGGCAGATCCCGGAAATTCGTGCAGCCCTTCACAGAACAGGAGCCATACGTGCGGATCGAAGGAAGCGTCGCGCTGGTCACCGGAGGCGCGTCCGGACTCGGGCTGGCGACGGTACGCGCACTCGCCGAGCGCGGCGCGTCGGTGGTGATACTCGGCCGCTCCGCGCGCGGCAAGGAGGCCGCGCAGGAACTGGGCGAGCGTGTCGTGTTCTCCCCCGGTGACGTCACCAGCGAGGAGGACGTCACCGCCGCGATCGACCTGGCCTCCGGCCTGGGGCCGCTGCGCATCGCGGTGAGCTGCGCCGGAGTGGGCAACGCCTTCAAGACGGTCGGCAGGAAGGGGCCGTTCCCGCTGGCCGCCTTCGAGAAGGTGATCAGGGTCAACCTCATCGGGACCTTCAACGTCGTGCGCCTCGCCGCGGCCCGGATGGACCAGGCCGAGGACGACGGCGAGGAGCGCGGCGTCATCGTCAACACCTCGTCGGCGGCCGCCTTCGACGGACAGATCGGGCAGGCCGCCTACGCCGCCTCGAAGGCGGGCATCGTCGGCATGACCCTGCCGATCGCCCGTGACCTGGCCCAGTCGAGGATCCGCGTGGTCACGGTCGCCCCGGGACTGTTCCACACCCCGATGTTCGATTCCTTCCCGGACTCCGCGCTGGAGGCGCTCGGCCGGCAGGTGCCGCATCCCGCGCGACTCGGCGACCCCCGGGAATTCGCCTCTCTCGTCACCCACATCGTGGAGAACCCGATGCTCAACGGTGAGACCATCCGCCTCGACGGCGCTCTCAGGATGGCTCCGCGCTGATCGCATCGGGCCGATGCATTTCGGCCAATTCCACTCGCGGGCGGAGCGGATGGCCCGTTCCTGACTGTTGGCCGAAAGTCGTCCCCACTGTGATGATCCCCGGCAGCCGGCGAGGAACACGGCCCGCCCGGTTCCGCCCGGTACGGCCCGCGCACCACGACACACCGCGTTCTCGCACCGCGCGCCCGGAAAAGCCGGCGAAAGCGCGCGCTCTGCCGTCCCTCGTCCACGCCAGAAGGAGAAGAACCCCATGTCCGACGAACCGTCCGCGGGAAGCCGCCTTCCGTCGCTGACCAGCCTGCGTTTCCTCCTGGCCCTGGTGGTCGTGTGGTACCACATGAGCTTCGTCTCGGGATTGTTCGACGGTTCTCTCCAGCAGAGTCTCGGTATCGCCTCTCCCTTCGCCTCGGGGGCGGTGAGCGGATTCTTCGTCCTGTCGGGATTCGTACTGACCTGGGCGCACAGACCCGACGACCGGCTCCGCGCGTTCTGGCGGCGCCGCTGGTGGAAGATCTTCCCCAACCATCTGTTCGCCTGGACGGCGGTCCTCGTCTTCTTCGCCGTCACCGCGGCCGAAGTGCCCATGCCGTCGCCGCCCGGGGACGGGACGGGCGCGGCCGTGGCCAATCTGCTGCTGGTCCAGGGCTGGATACCGGACATGAGCGTCTTCTCCGGGTTCAACACCCCGGCGTGGTCGATCGCCTGCGAGGCGTTCTTCTACGCCCTCTTCCCCGCCCTCTTCGTCGTCCTGCGCAGGATCCCGGCGCAGCGGCTGCGCGGGGTGTGGGCCGCCCTCGCCGTGCTGATCGCCCTGGTTCCGCTGTCCGCCTCGGCCTTCCCCGGGCCGGACCTGTACGACTGGCTTCCCCTGAGCGAACGCGGCCTGTGGTTCGTCTACGTCTTCCCGCCCGTGCGGCTGCTGGAGTTCGTGCTGGGCATCGTGACCGCCCGGCTCGTCCTGACCGGTACCTGGCCGCGCGTCGGCCGCCTGGCGGTGACCGCCTTCTTCCTGGTGTTCTTCTTCCTGCTGCCCGCGCTGCCCGCGCAGTACGCGATGGGTTCGGCGATGGCGCCCGCGTTCGCGGCGATCATCGCCAAGACGGCGCTGGCCGACATCGAGGGCCGCGCCCGGCGTCTGCCCCGCCCGGCCCTCATCGCCCTGGGCGAGGCGTCCTACGCCCTGTACATCACGCACTTCCCGCTGATGATGGCCGTCCGCCACGCGATCGGGCCGGACCCCGACCTGGCGCCGGGGACGGGCTTCGCGATCGTCCTCGCGCTCATCGGCCTGTCGGTGGCGCTCTCCCTCGTGGTGTACCGCTACTTCGAGAACCCGCTGATGCGCCGCTGGTCCGGCGGCCGGCCCCCGTCCCGGCCGCGGCCCGCCGCCTCCGCAAC
>NZ_WYCT01000463.1 GCF_011008945.1 Streptomyces harenosi | reverse complement strand
CGGCCGCGGGCTCGCCGGGCGGGAGCGGACGCCCGGGCGGGGTCTTCCGCCCGGGCGGGGAGGGCGGCCGCGGCCGCCGGTCCCGTCTACTTCTCCGTCACGCCCGCCGAGTCGAACGTCGCCACCTCGTGCATCGCCCGGGCGGTGCTCTGCACCATCGGCAGGGCCAGCAGGGCACCGGTGCCCTCCCCGAGCCGCAGGTCGAGGTCGACCAGGGGGCGCAGGCCCAGCTTGTTCAGGGCCGCCACATGGCCGGGCTCCGCGCTGCGGTGACCCGCGATGCACGCGGCCAGCACCTCCGGGGCGATGGCGCGGGCGACCAGCGCGGCGGCACCGGCGCTGACGCCGTCCAGGATCACCGGCGTACGCAGGGAGGCACCGCCCAGGAGCAGGCCGACCATGGCGGCGTGCTCCAGGCCGCCGACCGCCGCGAGGACGCCGACGGGGTCGGCCGGGTCCGGCTGGTGGAGCTCGATCGCGCGGCGGACGACCTCGGTCTTGCGGGCCAGCGTCTCGTCGTTGATGCCGGTGCCGCGGCCGGTGACCTCGGCCGGGTCGGCGCCCGTGAAGACGGAGATCAGGGCGGCGGACGCCGTGGTGTTGGCGATGCCCATCTCACCGGTGAGCAGCGCCTTGTTCCCGGCGGCGACCAGATCGCGGGCGGTCTCGATGCCCACCTCGATGGCCCGCTTGGCCTCCTCACGGGTCATCGCGGGGCCGGTGGTCATGTCGGCCGTGCCCGCGCGGACCTTGCGGGGCAGCAGGCCGGGCGTGGCGGGCAGATCGGCCGCGACGCCCACGTCGACCACGCACACCTCGGCGCCGACCTGGGTGGCGAAGGCGTTGCAGACCGCTCCCCCGCCGAGGAAGTTGGCCACCATCTGGGCCGTGACCTCCTGCGGCCAGGCGGTGACGCCCTGGGCGTGCACGCCGTGGTCGCCGGCGAAGACGGCGACGGCCGCGGGCTCCGGGATCGGCGGCGGGCACTGCCGGGACAGGCCGCAGAGCTGCGCGGAGATGATCTCCAGCATGCCGAGGGCCCCGGCCGGCTTGGTCATGCGCTTCTGTCGCTCCCACGCCTCGCCGAGCGCCTTGGCGTCCAGCGGCCGGATCTGTGCGACGGTCTCGGCAAGCAGGTCGTGGGGCTCCTCCCCGGGCAGGGCGCGGCGGCCGTAGGTCTCTTCGTGCACGACCCAGGAGAGCGGGCGGCGCTTGGACCAGCCCGCCTGCATCAGCTCGGGCTCGTCAGGGAAGGCGTCGACGTAGCCGACGCATAGGTAGGCGATGACTTCGAGGTGCTCGGGCAGCCCGAGGGTGCGGACCATCTCCCGCTCGTCGAAGAAGCTGACCCAGCCGACGCCCAGGCCCTCCGCGCGGGCGGCGAGCCAGAGGTTCTCCACCGCCAGCGCGGCGGAGTACGGCGCCATCTGCGGCTGGGTGTGGCGGCCCAGGGTGTGGCGGCCGCCGCGGGTCGGGTCGGCGGTGACGACGATGTTCACCGGGGTGTCGAGGATGGCCTCGATCTTCAGTTCCTTGAACTGCTTGGCCCGGCCCTTGGGCAGCGACTTGGCGTACGCGTCGCGCTGGCGCATGGCCAGCTCGTGCATCGCGCGCCGGGTCTCGGCGGAGCGGATGACGACGAAGTCCCAGGGCTGGGAGTGGCCGACGGACGGCGCGGTGTGGGCCGCCTCCAGGACCCGGAGCAGCACCTCGTGCGGGATGGGGTCGCCGCGGAAGCCGTTGCGGATGTCCCGGCGTTCGCGCATGACCTTCAGGACGGCTTCGCGCTCGACGTCGTCGTAGGCGGGCGCGGCCGGGCCGGTGGACTGTCGTGCTTCCGCCGCGGGGGCCGTGCTCACGTCGCTGTCTTCCTGGTCTTGCTGTTCGGCGCTCTGGGTGTCCAGGTCGTCCGCGTTCTGTACGAGTCCGGCATCGCCCTCGCGGGGGGCGGGGACCGGGACGGGCCGCGGGCCGGCCGGCACCTGGCCGGCGGCGGGGACCACCCCGTCGGCCGGCTGGTCCGGGTGCGGCGCCGCACCGGCCGGGGACTGCCCGGGTGCCGGGGCGCCGCCGTCCGCCGGGGCGGCTGGGGCGGCGGGAACGGCACCCGCCGCCGGGTCCGCCTCCGGCTCGGCCGCGAGGGGCGGCTGCCCGTCCACGGCGGCGGGCTGCGGCGCGTCACCCGGCTGGGCGGGCGGGAACGACTGCGGGCCCTGCGCGGGCGGCACCGGCTGGGTGTGCTGCTCCTCCGGGGTGAGCGGGGGCTGCTCGTCCTGCGGCCCGCCCGCGTCCTGGCCGGTCCGGCCGGCGTCCCCGTGGCCGTCCGCCGGCTGTCCGCCGTACTCCTGCCCCTCGGAGGGGAGCGGGACGTTCTCGTACGGGGCGTTCCCGTACGGGACGGCCTCGTCCGGGACGCTCTCGTGCGGGACGTTCTCGTGTCCGGCAGCGGCGGCCGGGGCCGCCGCGAGCGGCGCGGGTCCGGAACCCTCCGGGCCGGGACCGGGCACCTCGGACGGCAGCGCGTCCTCGGGCGCGGCGTCCTGGGGGGCGGCGTCCTGGGGGGCCGGTGCGGGGCTCTCGGCGGCGACGGGAGGCTGAGCGGGCTCGGGCGCCTGGACGGCTCCGGGGCTCTGCGCGTGCTCCGCGTGCTCCCCGGCCGGGTCGGCCGCGGGGACCTCGGCGGCCGCGACGTCCGGAGCGGCGCTCTCCGCGGGCTCGGCGGCCTGCGGAACCGGGACGGCCTCGGCCGCCTCGACGGCCACGGGAACCTGGGGCTCCTCCGGGGCCTGGATCGGCTCCGGGGCCTGGTGCGCTGCCAGGGCCTCGGCCTCGGCGGCTTGCTGCGCCGGGGCGGCGTCGGCGGCCCCGGCGGCCGGACCCTGCTCCTGCGCCCCGGGCACGTCACCGCTGCCGGGGCCGTCCTGCGCGGACTCGGGCGCGGGTGCCGCCGCTCCCTCGTCCACCGGTGCGACCGGCTCGGCGGACGGTGCGGCCTCCGGCACGGCACCGTCGTGAGCCACGGCCGGGGCCTCCCCGGGGGCGGCACCGGCGGCCCAGGTCTCGGCCGGAACCTGGCCGTCGTGGACGTCGTGGACGTCATGGGCGTCCTGAACGCCCTGCCCGTACGGGACTTCCCCGGCGGCCGGGCCGGCCTCGTCGGCCTGCACGGGTACGTGGTGCTCCGCGCCGTCCGCCGCCACCGACTCGCCACCGGTGGCGGCGTCGGCCTCCTGCGGGGCCTGCGCGACCGGCGCGGCGACGGCGGGCTCCACCGTCTCGGCGCCCTGGCCGTCACCGGCGGCGGGCGCCTGAGGCGCGACGGGTCCGGCTTCCTGACCGAGCGTCATGTCCTGTTCCGGCTGTTCCGCGGTGGCGGCGCCGGAGTCCTGCACCTGCCCGGCTTCCGCGAGCGGTACGGCCGGAGCGTCCGGCGCACCGGCCTCGGTCTCGGCGGGCACGGGCCCGGTCTCGACAACCGCGGACTCGGCGGCCGGGACGGACCCGGCGGCCTGCCCGTCCGCGGCGACGGCGGCGTCGACGGGTCCGGCGGAGGCGGCCTCCGCCCGGTCCGCGCCGCCCTCGGCGTCCACGGCCTGCCCGGACGTGTCGTCCCCGGCGTCCGCCGTCTGCGCGTCCGTGTCACCGCCGCCGTCCACGGCCGGCGCTTCCACGGTGCCGTCGGGACCCGGGGCGGGCGCGCCCGGCTCCTCGGCAGGCTGGGGCGGCGCGGCCTCGTCCGCCGGTGCCGGCAGCGCCACCGCCGCGGCGGCCTCGGTGGACACGCGTGCCACGACGGCCTCCGCCGCGCCGGCCGGCTCGGCGGCGGGCGCCGGAACAACCGTTTCGGCAGCCGTCGCCCCGGATTCCGCCGGGGCCTGCGGACCCCGGGGCGCCGCCGTCCGGGCAGCCTCCTGGTGCTCGGGGTGGCCGGCCACGGGAGCGGGCTGGCGGACCGGCGCGTGGGCGGGGCCCCGGTCGGCGAGGGAGCGGACCGGGCTCGCGGAGGTGTCGGGGATGGGCGGGCCGAGGTGCAGGGG
>NZ_WYCT01000462.1 GCF_011008945.1 Streptomyces harenosi | reverse complement strand
GCGCCGGACGCCGCCGCCCGCCCCGGCCGCGCCCGCCATCCCCTGCGCGCGGAGGCCGTGCGCGGCTTCGCCCCGTGGGCCGGGGCCGCCGTGCTGCTGACCCTCGCGACGGCGCTGGCCGCCACGTCGCAGCAGTGGCAGGGCGGCTGGGCGGAGACCCGCGACCGGGTGCACACCGCCGCCGTGCTGCTCGGCGTCCCGCTGGCCCTGGCGGCGGGCTGCCGGCAGGGCGGCCGGGAGCGCAGACGCCGTACCGAGGAGCTGCTGGCGACGGCCGCGCGCGGCCGGACGGCCGGGTTCCTGGCCTCGGCCCTGCCGCTCGCGCTGTGGGTGGCCGCCGGGTACGCGGCCGCCGCCGCGCTCGCCCTGTGCGCCACCTGGTACTGCGCCACGGGCGACCGCCCGTACCTGGCCACCCCGCTCGCCGACGCCGCCGTCCTGGTGTCCGCGTCCCTGGCGGGCCAGGTCGCCGGCCGGGTGGTGGCCTGGCGGCTGACGGCCCCGCTGCTGGCGGTGGCCGCCTACGTGGGCCTCGGCGTCCTCGGCTACGGCGACACGGGGGCCGTGCGCCACCTGTCCCCGCTCGGCGACGCTTCGCCCACCGACGTCCCGGTCGCGTGGCAGCCGGTGGCGACGGTGGTGTGGACGGGCGGCCTGGCGGCGGGCGCGGTCCTCGCGTACACCGCCCGCCGCCGCACGGCGGCCCTGGTGCCGCTGGCCGCCGCGGCCGTGGCGGGCGCGCTGCTCGTGCACTCCGGCGACGGGCTGCGCCGCGCCAGCCCGCTCGCCCACCGCCAGGTCTGCGACACCTCCACCACCCCGCACATCTGTGTGAACGCCCGCTACCGGAAGCTGCTCCCCCAGGTGACGCAGGCCCTGTCCGGGCTGACGGGCCGTCTGGACGGCGTACGCAACCTCCCCGTCCGTTTCGAGGACCTGCCGGGCCGGCCCGGTCCGGACGAGGCCGAGCTGCCGATGACCACGCCGATCGGCCGGTCGGTCGTGCGGGGCCGGCTGACCGACCCCGGGGAGTTCGCGTGGGCGGCCGGGATCATGCTCCAGGGCCGGGCGGAGTGCGAGCACCCGGACCCGCGGCTGACCCGGGCGGACGACGCCGTGGAGCACTACCTGGCCCCCAGCCCGCTGGCGCGGCACTTCGACGAGCAGCGGGCGGCTCGCGGCGAGCTGACGCCGTTCACCCGGGCACGGGCCCGTCTGGCGTCGATGGGCGAGCAGGAGCGCCGGGCGTGGCTGTCGGCGTACTTCGCCACCCGCGGCGACTGCGACCCGAAGGGGGTGCCGGCCCTGTGACCGGCGGCCTCGCCCTGTACGCCCGCTCGCGCACGCTGCCGCGCACCGTGGCCGCGCTCGCCGCGACCGCCGCCCTCGCCGTGTGGGGGGCCTACGGCCTCAACGCCTACCTGGACCCCTACCGGCAGATCCCCGTCGTCGCGCTGGCCCCGCTGAGCGCGGCGGCCGTGATCGGGGCGAGCCTGTACAGCGCCTCCGACGAACTGGACCGCACCGCCGTCCGCCCGTGGTGGCGGCGGCGCGTGGCCCATCTGCTGGCGCTGACCGCGTGCGCCGCGCTGCTGCTGCCCCTGGCCGTGCTCGGGAACCCGTCCCCGTTCGGCCCGTCCGCCATGGTCCGCAACACCCTGGGCTGCACGGGCCTGGCCGCCGCGGCGGCCGCCGTGACCGGGGCCCGGCTGAGCTGGCTGCCGGTCTTCGGCTACCTCAGCGCCGTCTACCTCGGCTCCGCCGGGACGCGCGGCGCCCTGGCCCCGGTGTGGGCGTGGCCGGTGCAGCCGGCCGCCGACCGGTACGCCTGGGCCACGGCCCTGGCGGCCTTCCTGACGGGCGGCGCGCTGTACGCCGTACGGGGCGCGCGCCCGGAGACGCGACGGAACTGACCCGCCGTGACGGCCCGGCGGCGGGGAACGCGCCCGGCACGCCGCCCGGACCGTGGAAGGCGCCCGGCCGAAGTCCGCCGGCGGACATCCGGCGAACCGGGTCCGCCGGGGGACCGGATCCGCTGACACCGGACCCGGTTCCCCCGTTCCCGCCCGGGCGCACGAAGGCCCGGACCGTCAGGCGGAGATGCCGTCGATCCGGGCCAGGGCGTCGTCCGCGCCGTAGGGCTGCAGGTACGGCAGCCAGCGCGGGTCCCGGTGGCCCGTGCCGATGATGCGCCAGGCCAGCCCGGTGGGCGGGGCCGGTTTGTGGCGCAGCCGCCAGCCCAGCTCGAACAGGTGCCGGTCGGCCTTCACGTGGTTGCAGCGGCGGCAGGACGCCACCACGTTGTCCCAGACGTGCTTGCCCCCGCGGCTGCGCGGGACGACGTGGTCGACGCTGGTCGCGACGCCGCCGCAGTACATGCACCGGCCTCCGTCACGCGCGAAGAGCGCCCTCCTCGTCAGAGGAACGGGCCCCCGGTAGGGAACCCGCACGAATCGCTTGAGCCGGACCACGCTGGGTGCGGGGACGGTGACGGTCGCGCTGTGCAGATAGGCGCCGGTCTCCTCGAGGCAGACGGCCTTGTTCTCGAGGACGAGGACGAGCGCGCGGCGAAGCGGTACGACGCCGAGCGGCTCGTACGACGCGTTGAGGACCAGGACATGCGGCACGGGTGCCTCCTTGTACGCCGGCGGCGCGTGGCTCGCGCCGGGACGATCCGTAGTCAGTCTCCCCTCATGCCTGGTGAACGCGCCACCATGTCCCCGTAACGGGCTGGGAGTGTTTTCGACCACACCTGATTCATCCCCCGTCCCCCGCCCCGTTCAAGCGCAGGTGAGCAGCGTCTCTCCTGCTCCGGTCCGGCCGGGCGGGGCGCGATGCCCCGTTAGTGTGGTGTTTCTGCCCGTCCGGTGACCTTTTCGTGATCTCGGCTTCCGGCAGACCGCTGCACTGGAGGTATCCGCCGTGTCCCTGTCCGCCGTCCTGATGGCCGCCGGCCCCTCGCCGTCGCCCTCGCCGTCCGGCACGACGCCCCCGACGGTCCCCACCCTCCAGGACGCCCAGGAGAGCGCGACCAACGCCGCGAGCTGGGTGGAGGAGAACTGGTCGACGTGGCTCGCGATCGGTCTGCGGGTCCTGCTGATCGTCGTGATCGCCGCGGTGCTCCGGGCGGTGGTGCGGCGGGCGATCACCAAGCTGATAGACCGGATGAACCGCACGGTCCAGGCGGTGGACGGCACCGCGCTGGGCGGCCTGCTGGTCAACGCCGAGCGCCGCCGCCAGCGCTCCCAGGCCATCGGCTCGGTGCTGCGCTCGGTGGCGAGCTTCGTCATCCTGGGCACCGCGGCCCTGATGGTGCTGGGCACCTTCCAGATCAACCTGGCCCCGCTGCTGGCCTCCGCCGGTGTCGCCGGTGTCGCGATCGGCTTCGGCGCCCGCAACCTGGTCACCGACTTCCTCTCCGGCGTCTTCATGATCCTGGAGGACCAGTACGGCGTCGGCGACACCATCGACGCGGGGGTGGCCTGCGGCGAGGTCGTCGAGGTCGGTCTGCGCGTGACCAAGCTGCGCGGCGAGAACGGCGAGATCTGGTACGTGCGCAACGGCGAGGTCAAGCGCATCGGCAACCTCTCCCAGGGCTGGTCGACGGCCGGGGTGGACGTCACCGTCCGCTCCGGCGAGGACCTCGACCGGGTCAAGGCCACCATCGCCGGCGTCGGCGAGCGCATGAGCCGGGAGGAGCCCTGGAACGAGATGCTGTGGGGCCCCATCGAGGTCCTCGGCCTGGACAGCGTCCTGCTCGACTCCATGGTGGTCCGCGTCTCGGCCAGGACCATGCCGGGCAAGTCCCTGACCGTCGAGCGGGAGCTGCGCTGGCGCATCAAGCGCGCCTTCGACGCGGCCGACATCCCGATCGTCGGCGGCGCCACGGCCCCCGCCGACGAGTCCGGGGCCGCCGACCCGGCGGCGGGGGTCGCCGCCCCCTCCGCGTACGCCAGCACGACCTCCCCGCAGTCCCTGGCCGCATCCCCCCTGACGCCGCCGAGCACGACGAAGTAGCAGCCCCGGCCGCCCCGGCGC
>NZ_WYCT01000461.1 GCF_011008945.1 Streptomyces harenosi | reverse complement strand
ACTTCTAGCTTCGTCGGCAGCGTCAGATGGGTATAAGAGACAGCCCCGGCGCGCCCCCATCCCCTCACCTGCATGTTTGGTGATTTGTCGACAACACGCGGGTGATTTCCGCCTCCGCGGTGAAGGCCGGCTCTCCGGACGCGTAGTTTTGTCGGCAACACGCGTCGGTAGGAGCAGACTTGGCACGGAAGATCGGCAGCCGGTACACCGCCCACCAGATCCTCGGGCGGGGCAGCGCCGGCACGGTGTGGCTCGGCGAGGGGCCGGAGGGCCCCGTGGCCATCAAGCTGCTGCGCGAGGACCTCGCCTCCGACCAGGAACTCGTCGGACGCTTCGTGCAGGAGCGCACGGCCCTGCTGGGCCTGGAACACCCCCACGTCGTCTCCGTGCGCGACCTGGTCGTCGACGGCAACGACCTGGCCCTCGTCATGGACCTGGTCCGCGGCACGGACCTGCGCACCCGCCTGGACCGGGACCGGCGCCTGCCGCCCGAGGCCGCGGTGGCGATCGTCGCCGACGTCGCCGACGGACTGGCCGCCGCGCACGCGGCCGGGGTCGTGCACCGCGACGTCAAGCCGGAGAACATCCTGCTGGACATGGAGGGCCCGCTGGGCCCCGGCGGCTCGCACCCCGCGCTGCTGACGGACTTCGGCGTCGCCAAGCTCATCGACACCCCGCGCCGCAGCCGCGCCACCAAGATCATCGGTACGCCGGACTACCTGGCCCCGGAGATCGTCGAGGGGCTCCCGCCGCGCGCCTCGGTCGACATCTACGCCCTGGCCACGGTCCTGTACGAGCTGCTCGCGGGCTTCACCCCGTTCGGCGGCGGCCACCCGGGTGCCGTGCTGCGCCGTCATGTGACCGAGACGGTCGTCCCGCTCCCCGGCATCCCGGACGAGCTGTGGCAACTGATCGTGCAGTGCCTGGCCAAGGCCCCGGCCTCCCGGCTGCGCGCCTCCGAGCTGGGCGCGCGGCTGCGCGAGCTGCTGCCGATGCTGGCGGGCATGGCGCCGCTGGACGTGGACGAGCCCGGCACGGAGGCCGTGGAGGAGGCCCCCGAGGAGCCGCCCGCCGGGCCCCCGCCCGCCGGGGAGCCGGTGCCCCGGCGGGGCGCGGTGCCGCTGGTGCCGGGGGCCAGGCCCGCCGACGCCAACCGGGACACCCATACCTCCATGCGCGTCCCGGGCCCCGACGAGCTGGCCGGCGGCGCCCGCGGCACCGCCCGGGCCCCCCGCGCGGCCGGTGCCCCCCGGCCGGGCTCCGCCCGCAACCGGGCCGCCGCGCGGCGCCGCCGGGCGGCGCTGGGCGCGGGCACGCTGGTGCTGCTGGCGGCGATCGGGATCGGCACCTGGGCGGTCACGGACGGCGACGACGCCGGCGCGGGCCCGCGCGACACCGGCGACTCCGCCCCGGTGTCGCCCTGAGGCCACGGCCCGCGGCGGGCCCGGGCCCCACGCCCGGGCCCGCCGTGAGCCCGGTCACCCGGCGCCCGCCGCCCGGCGGAGCCGTTACGCTGGATGCGTGGCAGTCGTCGATGTATCCGAAGAGCTCAAGTCCCTCTCCTCGACCATGGAGTCGATCGAGGCCGTTCTGGACCTCGACAAGATGAGGGCAGACATCGCCGTGCTCGAGGAGCAGGCGGCCGCGCCGTCCCTGTGGGACAACCCGGACGAGGCGCAGAAGATCACCAGCAAGCTCTCCCATCTCCAGGCCGAGGTCCGCAAGGCGGAGGCCCTGCGCGGCCGGATCGACGATCTCGCCGTGCTCTTCGAGATGGCCGAGGAGGAGGACGACCCGGACACCCGCGCCGAGGCCGAGGTGGAGCTCGCCGCGGTCCGCAAGGCGCTGGACGAGATGGAGGTCCGCACCCTCCTCAGCGGCGAGTACGACGCCCGTGAGGCGCTCGTCAACATCCGCGCCGAGGCCGGTGGCGTCGACGCCGCCGACTTCGCCGAGAAGCTCCAGCGCATGTACCTGCGCTGGGCCGAGCAGCGCGGTTACAAGACCGAGATCTACGAGACGTCGTACGCGGAAGAGGCCGGCATCAAGTCGACCACCTTCGCCGTGCAGGCGCCGTACGCCTACGGCACCCTCTCCGTCGAGCAGGGCACGCACCGGCTGGTGCGCATCTCGCCGTTCGACAACCAGGGCCGCCGCCAGACCTCCTTCGCCGGCGTGGAGGTCCTGCCCGTCGTCGAGCAGTCCGACCACGTCGAGATCGACGAGTCCGAGCTGCGCATCGACGTCTACCGGTCCTCCGGACCCGGCGGCCAGGGCGTGAACACCACCGACTCCGCGGTGCGCATCACACACCTGCCGACGGGCATCGTCGTCTCCTGCCAGAACGAGCGCTCGCAGATCCAGAACCGGGCCACGGCGATGAACGTCCTCCAGGCCAAGCTGCTGGAGCGGCGCCGCCAGGAGGAACAGGCCAAGATGGACGCCCTCAAGGGCGACGGCGGCAACTCCTGGGGCAACCAGATGCGTTCGTACGTGCTGCACCCGTACCAGATGGTCAAGGACCTGCGCACCGAGCACGAAGTGGGCAACCCGGAGGCCGTGTTCAACGGCGAGATCGACGGCTTCCTGGAGGCCGGAATCCGCTGGCGCAAGCAGCAGGAGAAGTAGACTCGGCGCACACAGCGCTTTGTCGACAAGGCAACTGCCGCCTTTCGGGCGGCAGTTGCCTTTTTTGTACCTTGATGTCGCGGTTCTACATCACACTCACACACCGAACTCTCCGGCATAGGCCCTGAACAGGGACATCCCGTGCGCAATGGCCTTGACGCTTCCTTGAAAAATCGGAAGGGTGAGGCTCGGCATGCGTATGTATCGGGCGCATGTGAACCGGGGGGCTTCGCTACAGCTACCTCCGTCGATCACGGCCCCGAACGCCGCCTCATTGACGATGAGCTACTGGGGGTAGCAACCATATGACCAAGAAGACGCGCATCCGTGTCGCTCGGATCGCGGCCGGCGCCGTGATCGCGGCCGGTGCCTCGCTGACCGCCGCGGGCGCCGCCTCGGCGCTCGAGATCGGCGTGAGCGTCGGCGCCGGCGACGGCCTGGACGCCGGTGTCAACATCGGCCTCGACGACGACCCGTCGTCCCCGCCCACCTCGATCCCGTCCAACCCCTCGACCGAGCAGCCCCCGACGCAGGAGCCGCCGACCCAGGAGCCTCCGACGCAGGAGCCTCCGACGCAGGAGCCCCCGACCCAGGAGCCGCCCACCGAGGAGCCTCCGACGCAGGAGCCTCCGACCCAGGAGCCCCCGACCGAGGAGCCGCCCACCGAGGAGCCCCCGACCGAGGACCCCGGTGGCCAGGACCCCGGTGACCAGGACCCCGGTGACGAGGGCGAGGGCGGCCTCGGCGGCGGCGGTGACCGGACCGACACCAACGGTGGCTCCAACCCCTCCACCCAGGAGCAGGGCTCCTCGGCCCTGACCGACACCGGCGCGGAGGCCATCCCGGCCGCCAACGCCAAGGGCGGCAAGGAGCTCGCCGAGACCGGTGCCGCGGAGACCACGTTCCTGCTGGTCGGCGCCGCCACGATGATCGCCGGCGGTATCGGCTTCCGTATGCTGCCGCGCCTGGTGGGCGGCCGCGGCGGCGCCACCGCCTGACGGCAGTCACCCGCGTACGCGCGTACGCACGGCACACGCCAAGGGGCCCGGAGCGCATCCAGCGCTCCGGGCCCCCGCCGCGTCCGCGGACGTCTCAGGCGGTCTGGTGGGCCAGCAGCGCCACCGCCGCGACCAGCACGGCCAGGAGCGCCACCAGCGCCATCGGGTTCAGACCCGCGAAGAAGTTCTCCTGCTGCAGCCGCTCGCGGTTGGCCCGGCACACCGGGCACCGGCCCTCGCTCACGGGCGCCGCGCAGTTCGCGCACACCAGCCGGTCGTACGTCATGCGCTCGCCCTCCTCGCGCCGGTTCCACGTACACAACGCCCGCGCCGCCGCGAACGTTCCCTTTCCACTGTGCCAGGTTCCGCGGGGTGCTGCGCGCGTTCCCCCCGGGTCAGGGACGGGGGCAGGGACAGGGACGGAACAGGGGCAGGGACAGGGGCCGGGAC
>NZ_WYCT01000460.1 GCF_011008945.1 Streptomyces harenosi | reverse complement strand
CCCGCGGACCGTCGGCGGGGGGGCGGCTCCGGGCACGCCGGGGGGCGGAGGCCGGTCCTGCGCGGTGGATCATCTCCCGCATCGCGTTTTCCCGATCTGACCGTTTTCGGCATGAATCGCAGCCATCTCAGGTCAGTTGGCCGATCTCTCCACGCGGAGAGTGTCGCCTGAGGCAGCATACGCAGCGAAGGCGATCAGTTACTCACCGCGACGAAATGGGGGATGATGGCCCGCCAGCCGAACCCGGATCTCACCAACGCCCTGGCGATGCTCCACACCGCCGTCATGCACACGGACAAGAACATCCGGGACGAGCTCGACAAGAGCGTGAAGAAGCTGGAGTCGGCCGGCCGGGCCGCCCACGAGAAGACGGCCAAGGAGGTCGTCGACGAACTCGGCCGGATGCGCACCAACTTCCGCGACGCCTACAACAAGCTGAACTCCAGCGGTGACTCCCTCAACAACCAGGTGACCGACGTCGTCGCCCAGTTGCGCGCCGAACTGCGGGAGATCCGGGTCGTGCTCGCGGACCTCACCCCGCCCGTGCCGTCCCCGCTCACCTCCTCGTCCTCCCCCGCCCCGGCGCTCCCGGAGCCGGCCGGCGCCGAGGGCGGCCACCCCGCGCCCGCACCGGCCGCCACCGCCACGGCCACCGCCACCGACGAACTCGCCGAGGAGACCGCCCCCGCCGCGATCCCCGCGCAGCGCGCGGCCGGCCAGGACCCCTATGCCGGGCCGGCCCTGCCGGCCGACGCGGTCCGCCACGCCCTCCACGAGGTCCTCGCCGGGGAACTCGCGCCCGTGCTCAGCGCGCTCAGCCCCACCGAGCTCGGCGCCGCCCTGGAGGAGACCCGCTCCGGGCTCGCCTGCCTCCAGCAGCACGTCACGGAGCTGCGCGCCGCCGTGGCGGAGCTGCGGACCCGGCCCGACGCCACCGCCGGGACCGCGGCCGCCGAGGTGAGCGCGGAGCACAGCGCCCTGCTCCGGACCGCGGCCCGCGTCTCCTCCGCCAGTCTGCTGTGCCACCGCGACATCTGGGAGTTCGTCACCGCCCACGCCGGACGCCACCCGCACTTCCGGGTGCCGCCGCAGGTCGCCGACGAGGGGGACCAGCGGATCCGCGCCGCGCTGTCCGGCCGCTCCCTGATCGCCCTGCTGATCGGCCTGTACTCCACCCAGCACACCGCCGCCGACGGCGACGGCGACCGGGAGCTGGCCGCCACCCTGTACGAGCGGATCGAGGAGAGTCTGACCCACCTCACCCCCAGCGGCGAACCGGTCACCATCACCCTCGACGACCGCGCCGCCCCCGCGCCGGGCACCCCGGCCGCGGACGCGGACGACGGCACCGGGAGCGGCCCCGCGGCGAAGACCACCGGCGCCTCACCGGACGCCACGGAGCAGGACGCGGCGCGGGACACGGACCCCGGCGACGAGTCCGGCCCCTCCGCCACGTGAACCGCCCCGGCCGGCACTCGCTCCCGCGGGACGGGCGGGTGCCGGCCGGGCGCGGGGCGTTCCGGCGGTCCTCACCCGGTTCCGGCGCCGCGTCCGGTGGGGGGACGGCCCCCGGCGAGCCGGAAGCGGGTGTAGTGCGCGAAGTCGGCCACGGGTTCGAAGCCCAGGCGTCCGAGCAGGGCCGCGCTCTTGTCGTTGCCGTGGGTGACCCCGGCGAAGATGTCGGTGGCGCCGAGCGCGCCCACGGCGTGGTCGATCAGCGCCTCGCACGCCGCGGTGGCCCGGCCCGCGCCGGTGTGGTCCTGGTCGAGCCAGTATCCCGTGCCGTACCGCGGAGGATCGACGGCGATCAGATCGATCCGGCCGATCAGTTCGCCGTCCAGGCGGATGCCGTAGCGCAGGCTCGGCCCGGGGTCCTGGTCGAGATGGCGCCGCACCCAGGCGGGGGTGGCGTTGCTCTCCTCCTGGTAATCCCCCAGGCGGCCGAGGTGCCGCCGGTTGCGGTCCAGCAGGGCGTAGTAGGCGTCGGCGTCCTCGGGCGTCAACGCGCGCAGGACCAGGCCGGGGAGACGGGTCGGAAGGTCGGGGGGCCGGCGGGGCGGCGTGGTGTCGGGCACGGCTCCGCAACCTATGCGACCCCACGCGCCCGGCCAACCGGTGGGAGCCAGGGCGCGGGCACGGTGTGCCGCCGTGGCGGCCGCCGAGCGCGCGGGCGACCTGCGGGGCCCCACGGCCGGCCCACGCACCCGAGGCCGCCGCTGCCCCGGCCCCGGCACCGGCCGCACCGATCAACATGCGGCCGGCCGGCCACCGTACGGTCGCGCTGACGGCGCTCGCCCCCCGCCCGGCGGAGAGAGCCCGCCCCCGCGGGCGCGCCCTGCCGGCCGCAGCCGGGCGGCGGGGTCAGACGCCGCCCGGCAGGCCCAGGCCCGTCAGGGCGCCGACCGGGTCGAGGTCGGGGGTTCCGCGGGGCCACCAGTCGTCGCGGCCCGGTTCCGACTCGTAGGCGTACCACAGCCCGTCACGGCCGAGGCGGAGTTGCAGGTGGCCCTGGGGGTGGGTGAGCCGGTTGCGCCAGGGCCGGAAGGCGGGGAGGTCGGCGGCGAGGAGGAGGGGGCGGGCCCGGTCGAAGCGGCCGGCCGGCGGGTCCCACGGCTCCTCGAGGACGGTGAGGCCCTCCGCACCGCCCTGGCGCCAGGCCGCCACCGCGCGCGCCAGGTCGGCCGTGGTGCGGCCGGTGGCCGCGGCCAGCGACGCGTACAGGGCCCGGGTGGCGGCGGTGAGACCGGAGCCGGGGCGGGCGGCGGCGAGGCGGACGGCGTCCTGCCACGGCGTCAGCTCACCGACCGGGTCGCGGCCCGTGGTGAGCAGCGTGTGCGCCCGGACGGCGGCGTCGGTGGCGAGCCGGTCCAGCGCGAAGGGGTCGGGGCCGCCGGGTGCCGCCGGGTAGACGGGAGGCTGTTCGGGGTGCGGGGGCGCGGGCAGCGGGGGCGGCAGCGGCGGAAGCCGGCGAGGTGCCAGTGCCTCGCTGGCGCGTACGCCGGGCAGCGGTGCCGGCTTCCCGGACCGGGCGGCGCGGGCCGCGCGGGCGGCGCTCAGCCGGGACAGGGCGTCGATCAGCTCGCGCTCGCCGCGCCCGCGCAGCAGGAGCAGCACGAAGGGGTCGGCGTCCAGCAGACGTGCCGTCTGGTAGCAGAGGGCGGCGGCGTGTTTGCAGGGGTGGCCCGAGTCGGGGCAACTGCAGCTCGGGGCGAGGTCGCCCGGGCCGGGCAGGAGGGGGACGCCGCAGTCCGCGAGGGAGTGCGGCAGTTCCTTGTCGAGGAGGGCGGCGATGTGGCCGGGCCGTTCGGCGGCGGTGTCCAGGAACCGCTCCCATGCCGCGTCGTCGAGGGTGCGCAGCCGTACCTGCACCCGGTAGGGGCGCGGGCGGCTGCCCCGCACGTACGCCAGGACGAGCCCGGGGGTCACGGTGATCGCGTCGACGTGCCCCCGCTGCGCGTAACCGCGTCCCCGCGCGAGCCGTGCCGGGTCCAGTGCCCCTTCCTCCAGCGCGGTGACCCACGCGTTGCCCCACCAGGTCTCGGCGAACGCCCCGTCGGGCGTCGTACGGGCGGGGAAGGCCGGGAAGGTGCGCCGGTGTTCGCCGTCGCGCCCGGGGGCGGCCATGGAGCGTGGGGCGCGGGGTGCGGCGGGTGGCACGGGTCGGTGCGGGGACGCCGGGTCCGGATCGGCGTGGTGGTGCGGAGCCGGGGACGCCGGGGGCTGCCCGTCGGGCGGCCGGCGGGACGGCTCCGGCTGCCGTGACGCGCCGTCCTCCGAGGCCGGGGACGGCTCGGGGAGCCCGCGCGGGCCGGGCGGCTGCGGCTCGGGGAGGCGGGACGGCTCGGCGGCGGGCCGCTCCCCGGCGGGGTCGGTGCCAGCCGGCAGCCGGAACGCGTCGGCGGCCAACCGCCGTACCGCACGGGCCCGGACGGCTGCCTCGCCGGGCGCGGCGGCGCGGGCGCGCGGCGGGCGGGAGGCGCTCGCGGTGTCCTCGGCCGGGTCGGCGGCGCGTGCCTGCCGCGCGTCGAGGGCCGCCCGCAGGGCTTGGCGCGCCGCGTCCCCCGGGCGGGCGCCGGGACGGTCGCCCCGGGG
>NZ_WYCT01000045.1 GCF_011008945.1 Streptomyces harenosi | reverse complement strand
CCCCGCCACCGCCTGCGGCCGGCCCCCGCCCCGGCCCCGGGCGAGCCGGCCCGCGCGGCGGCCCGCGAGAGCGTCCCGCTGCCCAAGCAGCGCACGAGCCCCGTGGTCCGCGGCGGCGGGGAGCGGGTGCGGCGGACCGGGCTCGGCGGCGCCTGACGTCGGCCGCGGAAAAGGGCTGGCGTAGGCTGGTTCGGTCCGTCCACAACCCTTACGAAAGGGACGCCCGGTGACCGAGAAGGCCGACCTTCAGCCCATCCTCGACCGTGCTGCCGCCGGTGGGCGGATCACCCCGGACGAGGCGCTCGCGCTGTACCGCGACGCCCCGCTGCACGCGCTGGGCGCCGCCGCCGACGCCGTGCGCCGCCGCCGGTACGCCGGGACCGAGCACATCGCGACGTACATCATCGAGCGGAACATCAACTACACGAACGTGTGCGTCACGGCGTGCAAGTTCTGCGCCTTCTACGCCCCGCCCAAGAGCGACAAGGGCTGGACCCGCGACCTCGACGACATCCTGCGCCGCTGCGCCGAGACCGTCGAACTGGGCGGTACCCAGATCATGTTCCAGGGCGGCCACCACCCCGACTTCGGCGTCGAGTACTACGAGCAGCACTTCGCCGCCATCAAGAAGGAGTTCCCGCAGCTCGTCATCCACAGCCTGGGGGCGAGCGAGGTCGAGCACATGGCCCGGATCTCCGGGGTGAGCGTCGAGGAGGCCATCACCCGCATCCGCGACGCCGGGCTCGACTCCTTCGCCGGGGCCGGCGCGGAGCTGCTGCCCGAGCGGCCGCGCAAGGCCATCGCGCCGCTGAAGGAGTCCGGCGAGCGCTGGCTGGAGATCATGGAGATCGCGCACCGGCTGGGCGTGGAGTCCACGACGACCATGCTGATGGGCACCGGCGAGACCAACGCCGAGCGCATCGAGCACCTGCGGATGATCCGCGACGTACAGGACCGCACGGGCGGCTTCCGCGCCTTCATCCCGTACACCTACCAGCCCGAGAACAACCACCTGAAGGGCCGCACCCAGGCCACGATCTTCGAGTACCTGCGGATGATCGCCATCGCCCGCCTCTTCCTCGACAACGTGGCCCACATCCAGGGCTCCTGGCTGACCACGGGCAAGGAGATCGGCCAGCTCTCCCTGCACTACGGCGCCGACGACCTCGGCTCGATCATGCTGGAGGAGAACGTGGTGTCCTCGGCCGGCGCCAGGCACCGCTCCAACCGGCTGGAGATCATCGACCTGATCCGCAAGGCGGGCCGCGTCCCGGCGCAGCGTTCGACGACGTACGAGCACCTCGTCGTCCACGACGACCCGGCGAACGACCCGGTCGACGACCGCGTCGTCTCGCACATCTCCTCCACGGCGATCGAGGGCGGGACCGCGCACCCCGAGCTGAAGCTGCTCGCCTCCAACTGAGCCGCCCGTGCTGACGATCCACGCGGACTCCAGGGGCTGGGCGCTCGCCGTCGACGGCGCGTGGATCGCCGACGCCGGCCCCCTGGAGGACGTCGCCGCCGCCCGGCCGGGGGCCAGGCTGCGCCGGTGGCCCGGCATCCTCACCCCCGGGCTGGTCAACCTCCACGGCGACGAGCTGCTGGAGGGCGCCTACCATCCCGACCCGCGCGAGGCCGACGAGCTGGGCACCGAGCCGCTGACCGGCCCGGCGCTGGCCGCACTGGCGCCCGACGAGGCCCGCTGGGGGGCCAGCGCCCGGCGCGGGGTGCAGCGCATGCTGAGCCACGGGACGGTGGCGGTGGCCTGCGGTGACCTGCGCATCCGCGCGGTGCGCGACGCCGTGCACCGCTCCGGGATCGGGGTGGTCGGCCGGACCGGGAGCCCTGGCGGGGTGCCCTCGCTCGACCCGTACGCCTCCGGTGCGCCGGTGACGTTCGCGCCCCCGAGGGAGCGCGGCTCCGCGGCCCGCTTCGCCGTCTTCGACGTCCCCGACGAGACCGCGCTCGCCGAACGCGGGTCGGCGTCCTGCGTGGCGACCGTCGTCGCGGGGCGCCTGGTGTACCGGCGGCGCTGAACGGGCCGGGTCGCCCCGGCCGTCGGCGCGCTGCCCGTACCGCTCACCCCGAGAACGCCCGGGCGAACGCCCCGTCCTCCTGCTCCACCCCGCTGCAGTCGGTGGCCGCGTCGTCCCCGGCCGAGCCGTCGCCGCACCGCCGGTCGCGGAAGGAGGCCCAGGACGACACCCAGGCGATCCCCTTGGCGGCGGCGAAGGCGCGCACCTGCGCCGCGTCGGAGAGGGTGAAGGTCTCCCCGGCGACATCGTTGACGCCGATCATCGAGGTGAGCGCCATGCCCTTCCAGGCCGCCGCGCCGGACAGGCCGAAGACCCGTTCGAGCTGGGTGTGGGCGGCCTCGGCGGAGGTGACGGCGTAGTCGCCCATGTCCCCGGTCCAGGACTCGCCGTAGTTCATGGTCATGAGGTTGACCGTGGAGACCCGGACGCCGTGGTCGTTGGCGGACTCCAGCAGCGCCAGGGAGTCGGAGTCGAGGCCGGACGGCATCACCGGAAGGGTGAAGGAGACCTCCAGGCCGCTCCGTTCGCGCTGGAGCAGTGCGATCGCCCGCGACCGGAGGGCGACCGAGGCGGAGTCGGTCAGATCGTCGCCCTCGATGTCGAAGTCCGCCCGCGTGGACCCGGCCGCGTCCAGCGCCGCGCCGTACGCCCCGGCC
This sequence comes from Streptomyces harenosi, assembly GCF_011008945.1. GTDB lineage: Bacteria > Actinomycetota > Actinomycetes > Streptomycetales > Streptomycetaceae > Streptomyces > Streptomyces harenosi. Next base: position 28,938 of record NZ_WYCT01000045.1, on the reverse strand, counting down.
AGCTCCGCCGCGCTGTCGCAGGTGGCCGCCAGTTCCTCACCGGAGGCGCCGCCGAAGGAGACCCGGACGGTGGCGCCGGACTCCTTCAGCTCCGCGACACGGGCGGCCACCGCCGGGTCGTCGACGGCCTGCGTGCCGCCCCAGCGCGGCTCGCACCCGCTGCCGGAGGAGACCACGAACGCCAGGTTGTACGCCGTGGGGGAGCCCGCGGTGTCCAGGGCGGAGGCGGTGGTGGCGCTGACGTACGGGGCGTAGCCGGTGGCCGGAGCCGCGGAGCCGGACGCGGAGCCCGAGGGGGAGACGGAGGGCGCCGCGTCCGTCGCGTCCGCCGCGCCGTCCCGCGCGGCGCATCCCGCGGTGGCCAGCACGAGCAATAGGGCCAGCCCCGCCGCCGGGTGCCGGACCCGCGCCGTGCCCCTGCCGCCCCTCGTACTCCTCGTACTCCCCGTGCCCCTCGTGCCCCTCGTACTCCGCATGGTGTGTGCTCCCGTTCCTCGTGGCGGCCCGTTGCCGTGGCCGTTCCCGCGGCCCGTTCCTCCCGGCCGGACGAGCGAACCTCGCACGCGGTGCTGGGTCTTCCCTGAGGACGGAGCGCGAAATTCCGGGTTCTCCCAGGCGGCGGACAGACTGGGGCGTTTTTCATCGGAACCGCACAGGAGAGCCCGGGTTTCCGGCAGGCAAAGCTCCCTAGCCTCCGGGGAATGCATTCCGAGCCTGCCTTCGAAAGCCGCGCCGCCGTGCGCGGCCGCCGCCGCAAGCGCGGCAACGGGTCCGCGCAGGGGCCCGTGTTCGTCGACACCTCCGGGCGCCGGGCCAGGCTGCTGCGCCGGCTCGGCCTGTTCCTCGGCGTCGTCTGTCTCGGTTACGCGACCGTGCTCGGCCTGGCCTTCCTGGGCATCGGCACCTCCGTCACCCCGTCCTCACTGCTGCCCTTCGGCGGCGGGCGGGACGACGGCCGGGCACCGGGCGCCGGGACGCGCCCGGGAAACGGCGCTCCCACCGGTGTTCCCCCCACCGGCGCGCAGCCGCCCGGGCCGGCGCCCGCACCGACCGACGGCGCCTCCGCCGCGTACACGCCCTCCGCATCCGCCACCGACTGACCGGGACGCCGCCGCTTCCATGACCACGACCACACCCCCACGAGGCCGCCGCCGCGCCCCCTCCCGGATCGAGCGGGCCGCGGGCAGGGCCGCCGCGCTCCAGCGGCCGCGGGTCCTGCTCGCCCTGCTCCTGCTGCTCGCGCTGACCTCCGTACTGCTCCTCGACGGCTATCTGCGCGCGGAAGTCGGCGACGACCAGCGCGTGCGCACCGGCGCCGGCGCCGACGACGTACCGGACGACGTCCTCGAAGGCGGGCCGATCCTCACCTTCCCGGGCGGGCGGGCCACGACCGTCTCCGTCCCCGACAAGACGATCGTGCTCACCTTCGACGACGGCCCCGACCCCACCTGGACGCCGCAGGTCCTGGAGATCCTGGAGAAGTACGACGTCCCGGGCACGTTCTTCGTGGTCGGCTCGATGGTCGCGCGCCACCCGGACATCGTGCGGGACATGGTCGAGCAGGGCGACGAGGTGGGCGTCCACACCTTCACCCACGTCGACCTCTCCTACCAGAGCGAGTCCCGCGTCACCCGTGAGATGGAGCAGACCCAGCTCGCGCTCGCGGGCGCGGCCGGCATCACCACCACGCTCTTCCGCGCGCCGTACTCCTCCCGGACCGACGCCGTCGACGACTACAGCTGGCCCGTCTACCAGCAGCTCGGCGAGGACGGCTACACCAGCGTCTTCATCGACACCGACAGCGACGACTGGAAGGAGCCGGGCGTCTCCGAGATCGTCCGGTGGGCCACGCCCGAGGACGGCGAGGGCGCCTCCGTGCTCTTCCACGACGCCGGCGGCGACCGGTCGCAGACCATCGCGGCGCTGCCGAAGTACATCGAGAAGATGAAGGCGAAGGGATACACCTTCACCACCGTCAGCGGCGCCGTGGAGCAGCAGCAGGAGGCGGCCGGTGCCGCCCAGGGCGGCACGCCCCCCGGTGCCGCCGCCGGCACCGGGCGCGGCCTCCAGGCCGCCCACCACCGGGCCACCGGATCGACCCTGTGGGAGGGCAGGGCCCTCGTCGCGGCCGTCGCCGTCGCCGAGTGGACGGTACCGGCCCTCTCGGCCGGGCTGGTGGTCGTGGGAGCGGCCGTCCTGGGCCGCTTCGGCCTGATGCTGGTCCTCGCCCGCCGCCACCACCGGCGGCGCAACAGCCGCCGGTTCGGCTGGGGGCCGCCCGTCACCCGGCCGGTGAGCGTGATCGTCCCGGCGTACAACGAGAAGGAGTGCATCGCCAACACCCTCCGGTCGCTGGCGCGGAGCACCCACCCGATCGAGATCATCGTCGTGGACGACGGGTCCACGGACGGCACCGCGGAGATCGCCGAGTCCCTCGGCCTGCCGGGCGTCCGCGTCGTCCGGCAGGCGAACGCGGGCAAGCCCGCCGCCCTCAACAACGGCGTCCGGCACGCCCGCCACGACATCGTCGTGATGATGGACGGCGACACCGTCTTCGAGCCGGACACCGTACGCGCGCTCGTGCAGCCCTTCGCCGACCCGTCCGTCGGCGCGGTCGCGGGCAACGCCAAGGTCGGCAACCGGCGCACCCTCATCGGCGCCTGGCAGCACATCGAGTACGTGATGGGCTTCAACCTCGACCGCCGCATGTACGACCTGCTGCGCTGCATGCCGACCATCCCCGGCGCCATCGGCGCCTTCCGCCGCGAGGCGGTCCGCCAGGCCGGCGGCATGAGCGAGGACACCCTCGCCGAGGACACCGACATCACCATCGCCCTGCACCGCGCGGGCTGGCGGGTCGTCTACCAGGAGCACGCCCGGGCCTGGACCGAGGCGCCGGGATCGCTGAAGCAGCTGTGGTCCCAGCGCTACCGCTGGTCCTACGGCACCCTGCAGGCGCTGTGGAAGCACCGCGGGGCGCTGACCGACCGGGGGCCCTCGGGCCGCTTCGGCCGGGTCGGGCTGCCGCTGGTGGTCCTCTTCCAGATCCTCACCCCGCTCCTCGCCCCGCTCATCGACGTGTTCACCGCCTACTCGATGATCTTCATCGACTTCCGAGCGGCGCTGCTGGCGTGGCTGGCGGTGCTGGCCGTGCAGATGCTCTGCGCGGCGTACGCCTTCCGCCTGGACCGGGAGAAGTACCGCTACCTGCTGATGATGCCGCTCCAGCAGCTCGCCTACCGCCAGCTGATGTACCTCGTCCTCATCCACTCCTGCGTCACCGCCCTCACCGGCGGCCGGCTGCGCTGGCAGAAGCTGAAGCGGACGGGGGAAGTGGGCACACCGGCGGGGACCGCCTGATGGGCAGGCACCGCAAGGCGGGGGCGCCGCCCGCGCCCGCCGCCCCGGCCCGCGCCCCGCACGCCCCGGGACCCCGGAACACCCCGGGCCGGGACCGTTACTTCGACGCCCTGCGCGCCGCCGCCCTGGTCCGCGTCGTCACGTACCACACCTTCGGCTGGGCGTGGGCCGGGCTGGTCTTCCCGTCGATGGGGATCATGTTCGCCCTGGCCGGCACCCTGATGGCGAAGTCGCTGCGGCGGCCCGCGCCCGGGGTGATCCGGCGCAGGGTCCGGCGCCTGCTGCCGCCGTTCTGGTTCTGGGGCGCCTTCGTGGTCGCCGCCATGCTGGCGCACGGCTGGCGGCCGGGCGGGGAGATCGTCTACTGGATCGTGCCGCTCGGCGACCCGCCGGGCGAGGCGTGGGCCGAGCAGGCGTGGGAGATCGCCTGGTACCTGCGGACCTATCTGTGGTTCGTCCTGCTCTCCCCGCTGCTGCTGCGCCTGTTCCGGCGGGCGCCCGGCCCGGTGCTGCTGGGCTCCCTCGCCCCGGTCGTGGTGTTCACGTTCGCCTGGCAGCCGCCGGATAACCGCTTCGGCAGCGCCCTGACGGACCTCGCGACCTACCTGTTCTGCTGGCTGCTCGGCTTCGCCCACCACGACGGCGTACTGCGCCGCACACGGCCCGCCGCGGCCGTGGCCCTGCCGGCGGCCGCGCTCGCCTGCGGCCTCTGGTACGCCCTGGCGCACCAGGCCGGGTACGGCACCTACGACCTCGACGAGAACCCGCTCGCCCAGGCCCTGTGGTCGGCCGGTTCCGTGACGCTGCTGCTGTACGCCAAGGCCCGGCGCGGCACGGACCTCGCCGGGCTCGCCCGGGTGCGGTGGCTGGACCGGCTGGTGACCGTGCTCAACGCGCGGGCCGTGACGGTCTACCTGTGGCACGAGATCGCGCTGATCCTGGCCGTCCCGCTGACCGACCTGCTCTGGCGGGTGCCCGCCTGCGCGGCGTACCTGCCGCTGGGCAGCCAGTGGTTCCTGTTCGGGGTCTGCTGGCTGCTGCTCGCCGCGCTGGTGCCGCTGTGCGGGTGGGTGGAGGACCTGGCGGCGCGGCGGAAGCCGAGGCTGCTGCCGTGACGCCGTGCCCCTTGCTGCCACAATGGGCCCGTGACCCGCGCTTCCCTGGACAAGCAGCCGCACGAAGTCGCCTCGATGTTCGACGACGTGGCGGAACGGTACGACCTGACCAACGACGTGCTCTCGCTCGGCCAGGCCCGGCTGTGGCGCAAGGAGGTCGCCCGGGCCGTCGACGCCCGCCCGGCGCAGAAGGTGCTCGACCTGGCCGCCGGCACGGCCACCTCCTCCCTCCCCTTCGCCCGCACCGGCGCCTACGTCGTGCCCTGCGACTTCTCCCTCGGCATGCTGCGGGTCGGCAAGCAGCGGCACTCCTGGCTGCCGTTCACCGCCGGCGACGCCACCCGGCTGCCCTTCAAGGACGACACCTTCGACGCGGTGACGATCTCCTTCGGGCTGCGCAACGTCCACGACACGGACGCCGCCCTGCGCGAGCTGCACCGGGTGACGCGGCCCGGCGGACGCGTCGTCATCTGCGAGTTCTCCCACCCCACCTGGGCGCCGTTCCGCACCGTCTACACCGAGTACCTGATGCGGGCGCTGCCGCCGGTGGCCCGCGCGGTCTCCTCCAACCCGGACGCCTACGTCTATCTCGCCGAGTCCATCCGCGCCTGGCCCGACCAGCCCGCGCTCGCCGCGCGCCTGGGCGACGCCGGCTGGACGAAGGTGGCGTGGCGCAACCTCACCGGCGGCGTGGTGGCGCTGCACCGGGGGTTCAAGGCGGGCTGAGGACGGCGCAGGGCCCTTCGGCAGGGACGCATCCCTGGCCGGGAGGGCCCTGGCGGGAACGTTCCGGCTCCTCCAGCACGCGCCGCGTCCCGCCCCCGGGCGGGCTCGGCACGCGCGGTTCGCGCACGCCCCCGCCGCCCTCGTCCTCCCCGAAGTCGAACCACACACGGACCGTCGACTCGCGCGGCACCTCCGTACCGGGCCGCGGGTACTGGCGTACGACGTAGTCGACGACGGCGAGGTGGAAGTCGGGCCGGTCCGGCGCGTCGAGGACGAGACCACGGGCCCGGGCCGCCGCCCGCGCGTCCACGGCCATCAGACCGACCAGGCGCGGCACGCGCACTTCCGGTTGCTCGGGCGTCAGGCGCACGGACGTCACCCCCCAGCGGTACGGGCAGGGTAACTCCGCCGGCGCACCGCCGGAAGCGCCCGGCGCCGACCCGCGGCGCGACCGGGCACACCGTCACAGGGCGAGCCGGTAGCAGTGCCCCTCCCGCCGGGTCGGCGTCGTGTAGACCTCCGCCAGGTTCATGCCCAGCCGCCGCGTGACCGCGACGGAGCGGGTGTTGCGGGCGTCGACCATGGCCACCACGCCCGGCACGCCCGCCGCGCGCACCCGCCGCAGCGCCTCCCGGGCCGCCGCCGTGACGTAGCCCTTGCCCCAGTGGGCCCGCCCCAGCCGCCAGCCGATCTCGATCTCGCCGCTCGGACCCCACTCCCACGGCCAGGGCTGGGCGCCGGTGAAGCCGACGACATCCCCGGCCTCGTCCAGCACGGTCCACAGGCAGAAGCCGCGCTCGGCGTCGTGCCGGCGCTGGCGGGCGGTCAGCTCCTCGTAGACGGACAGTTCGGCGGACCTGCCGCCGTGGAACTCCATGACGTCCGGGTGGTCGAACACCCGGTGCCAGGCGACCGCGTCCTCATGGGTGGGGACGCGGAGCCGTACCACGGGGAGAGCTCGGTTCACGGGGCAGCCCTTCAGCCGGTGATCGGTGACGCTGAATAGACTGCCCATGTCCAGTGCCGGTCGGCACGCAGATTTCGAGTTCTGGGGAGATCCCGCCGTGACCGAGCCCCTCTCCGACAACACCGCCGATGTGATCGTCGTGGGCGCGGGGCCAGCCGGCTCCACGACCGCGTACCACCTGGCCAGGGCAGGGCTCGACGTACTGCTGCTGGAGAAGACGGAGTTCCCGCGGGAGAAGGTCTGCGGCGACGGGCTCACCCCGCGCGCCGTCAAGCAGCTCGTGGGGATGGGCATCGACGTCTCCGAGGAGGCCGGCTGGCTGCGCAACAAGGGCCTGCGCATCATCGGCGGCGGCGTCCGCCTCCAGCTCGACTGGCCGGAACTCGCCTCCTTCCCCGACTACGGACTCGTCCGCAAGCGTGACGACTTCGACGAGCAGCTCGCCCGGCAGGCCCAGAAGGCGGGCGCCCGCCTCTACGAGCGCTGCAACGTCGGCGCGCCCCTCGTCGACGACCGCACCGGCCGCATCACCGGCGTGCGCGCCAAGCTCGGCGAGGAGAAGCGGGAGGTCACCTTCCACGCGCCGCTGGTCGTCGCCGCCGACGGCAACTCCACCCGGCTCTCCCTGGCGATGGGCCTGCACCGCCGCGAGGACCGCCCGATGGGCGTCGCGGTCCGCACCTACTTCACCTCCCCGCGCCACGACGACGACTACCTGGAGTCCTGGCTGGAGCTGTGGGACCGCCGCGGCCCCCAGGACCGGCTGCTGCCCGGCTACGGCTGGATCTTCGGCATGGGCGACGGCACCTCCAACGTCGGCCTCGGCGTCCTCAACACCTCCGACTCCTTCAAGGAGCTGGACTGGCGCGAGGTCCTGAAGGCGTGGTGCGCCTCCATGCCCGAGGACTGGGGCTACACCCCGGAGAACATGACCGGCCCGATCCGCGGCGCCGCGCTCCCCATGGCCTTCAACCGCCAGCCCCACTACACCCGCGGCCTGCTCCTCGTCGGCGACGCCGGCGGCCTGGTGAACCCGTTCAACGGCGAGGGCATCGCCTACGCCATGGAGTCCGGCCAGATCGCCGCCGACGTCATCGTCCAGGCCCACGCCCGCCCGACGCCGGACGGGCGCGAGAGGGCCCTGCAGCGCTACCCGCGCGTCCTGAAGGACACCTACGGCGGCTACTACACGCTCGGCCGCGCCTTCGTGAAGCTCATCGGCAACCCGAAGGTCATGCAGATCGCGGCCCAGCGCGGCCTGACCCACCCGGTGCTGATGAAGTTCACGCTCAAGCTCCTCGCCAACCTGACCGACCCGACCGGCGGCGACGCGATGGACCGCATCATCAACGGCCTGACCAAGGTGGCGCCGAAGGCCTGACCGGGGCCTGCGGCCGCCCGCCGGGGCGGACATGGCCGACGTGGCCGCCGGGGCGGCCGTACCCGGACCGTGCGGCCCGTACCCGGACCGGCGGACCGCCGGGGCCGACGTGACCGACGGGCCTCCGGTCGGCGACGTGGCTGTACCCGGCCCGGGTGGCCGTACCCGGCTCGGGCGGCTCGTACGCGGTCCGGCTGACCGCTGGGGCCGACGTGGCCGACGGGCCTCCGGTCGGCGACGTGGCCGTACCCGGCCCGGGTGGCCGTACCGGCTCGGGCGGCTCGTACCCGGTCCGGCGGACCGCTGGGGCCGACGTGACCGTCGGGGCCGACGTGACCGACGGGCCTCCGGTCGGCGACGTGGCCGTACTCGGCCCGGGCGGTCCGTACGCGGTCCAGGCGGGTCGTACCCGGCCCGGCGGTCCGCCGGGGCCGACGTGACCGTCGGGGCCGACGTGACCGACGGGCCTCCGGCCGCCGCAGCGGCCCGTACCCGGACCCGGGCGGCCCGGCCCCCGCCGGCCGGCCGCCGCCGGGCCCGCGGCGGGCTCGCCCGGAGAAGCCGAAGGGCCGCACCCGTGGGAACGGGTGCGGCCCTTCGTACGCATGCGTCCGTGACGCACGGACGTCTCCGTGGCGTACGGACCGGAGCGGACGTGTCCGTGGCGTGCCGACGGAGCGGACGTGTCCGCGCGTCCGGACGGGGCGCGTCCTACAGCACGCGCACCGCGCCGCTCGGCGGGTCGTACGACAGCGACTTCAGCGCGACGCCGGTGGACGGGTTCTGGGCGCCGACGAACATGCCGTCGCCGACGTACACGCCCACGTGGTAGGCGCTGCCCGCGCCGCCCCAGTACAGGATGTCGCCCGGCTGGAGGTTGCTCAGCGACACCTGGGTGCCCGCGGTCGACTGGGCCTGCGAGACGCGCGGCAGGTCGATGTTGACCTGGCGGAAGGCGGCCTGCACCAGGCCGGAGCAGTCCCAGGAGTTCGGGCCGGTGCCGCCGGAGACGTAGGCGTCGCCGACCTGCGCCCGGACGAAGGCGACGACCGCGGCGGCCGAACCGGACGCGGTGGAGGTGCTCACGCCGGCGCTCGCGTCGGCACTCGCCGAGGCGGAGCCGGCACCGGAGCCGGAGCCCGACCCGGAGTTGGCGGAGATCTCCACGGAGGCGCTGAGCGCGGCCCGCTCGGCGTCGCGCGAGGCGCGCTCGGCGGCGGCCTTGCGGGCCGCCTCCTCGGCCTTCCGCTTCTCCTCCGCGGCCTTCTTCTTGGCCTCGGCCAGGTCCGCCTTGGCCTCCTTGGCGGCCTGGGCGGCGGCCGCGTCGCGCTCGGCCTGCAGCTCGTAGTTCGCGGCCGCCTGCTGGGTGGCGTCCGCGGACTGGGCGATCTGAGCGGCCAGGTCGGCCGTCAGAGTGGGCAGTTCGAGGGTCTGCGTCACCGGCTCGGCCGCGTTGGCCGACCCGGACGCCCCGGCCACTGCCAGGGTGCTGAGGACGCCACCGGCAACTCCGGCCCGCATGGCGATGGTCGACGCGCTGCGGCGGGGCTTCCGGTGGCTGCGTATGTGAGCGGTGTGGGACATGAGTACAAGCGGTACCAGGGGCTCCTTCATACCTTCAAGAAACGTGTCGTCCGCCACAGTTGCCCGTCCGACCCTCCGAATCCCGGGCGTGTCGGCCTTTATTGACGCCGTAACGGACATTGCGGGCGCGACGTGACCCCCCTGTGATCACGCACTTTCATCGATACGCCCGAATTGCCCTCCGCTTACCACTTGTTGGGGCAGATGGCCAACCCCCGCTTTCATGGAGCTCTCATGAATGTGGCGGAGGTCACGGAACGATTAACGCCATGGCCGCGTCGGGCGCGCGCGCCCGGGCCGGGCGGAGTTCGTGAACGCGTGCACGCGCCGGCCGCCCGGTCCGCCCCCCTCCCGGATACGTGCAGGCGCCCTCTATCAAGAGATCAAGTCCAGCGCGAATTTGCATGCGCGGGAAGTCTCTTGATAGTGAGACGACCCGCCTGACCAGCGGTGACAAGCGGATATGTCACATATCGTGATTGCTCGGATGCTTCCTGTATGAAGATCGCTGCTCATCCGAGTTCATGATCCTTCGTCAGGTGGTGGAGATCACAAAGCTCGTGGGATACCCCGTGTCGCAGATCACAGAGCGGCAGGCATAAGATGCGAGGCAGTTGGGCTTGTGACCTGCTTCACATGTTCGCGATCTTCGCCTGGGACCAGCGGGGCTCGCGGGACTGCTGAGGCGGCTGTGAGCCCGATGCACACCGCCAGCAGTCAGTGCCGACTGAGAGGAGCGAGGAGCGGTGAACGCGTATGCGCCCATCCTCGTACTGGGAGCCCTCGGGGCAGGCTTTGCGATCTTCTCCGTGGTCATGGCCACGCTGATCGGTCCGAAGCGGTACAACCGGGCCAAGCTCGAGGCCTACGAGTGCGGTATCGAGCCGACCCCCACGCCGGCCGGCGGCGGGCGCTTCCCCATCAAGTACTACCTGACGGCGATGCTCTTCATCGTCTTCGACATCGAGATCGTCTTCCTCTACCCCTGGGCGGTCAGCTTCGACGCCCTGGGGCTTTTCGGGCTCGTGGAGATGCTGCTCTTCGTGCTCACCGTCTTCGTCGCGTACGCGTACGTATGGCGGCGCGGCGGCCTGGAATGGGACTGAGGGGCCTTTAGTCATGGGACTCGAAGAAAAGCTGCCGAGCGGATTCCTGCTCACCACCGTCGAGCAGGCCGCGGGCTGGGTGCGGAAGTCGTCGGTCTTCCCCGCCACGTTCGGCCTCGCCTGCTGCGCCATCGAGATGATGACCACCGGCGCCGGCCGCTACGACCTGGCGCGCTTCGGCATGGAGGTCTTCCGCGGCTCGCCGCGCCAGGCGGACCTGATGATCGTCGCGGGCCGGGTCAGCCAGAAGATGGCGCCGGTGCTGCGGCAGGTCTACGACCAGATGCCGAACCCCAAGTGGGTGATCTCCATGGGCGTGTGCGCCTCCTCGGGCGGCATGTTCAACAACTACGCGATCGTCCAGGGCGTCGACCACATCGTCCCGGTCGACATCTACCTCCCCGGCTGCCCGCCGCGGCCCGAGATGCTGATGGACGCCATCCTCAAGCTCCACCACAAGATCCAGAACTCCAAGCTGGGCGTGAACGCCGAGGAGGCGGCCCGCGAGGCGGAGGAAGCGGCGCTGAAAGCCCTGCCCACGATCGAGATGAAGGGGCTGCTGCGGTGAGCGACGCGCACCAGGACGCCGACGGCGTCAACCCCGAGAAGGCGCTCTCCGCCGACAACCTCCCCGGCCAGCGCGGCCAGGGCGGCGAGGAGATCCGCGTCCAGCGCGGCATGTTCGGCGCGAACAACGGCGGCGACACCTCCGGCTACGGGGGCCTGGTCCGCTCGGTCCGACTCCCGGGGCCGGCGAGCAGGCCGTACGGCGGCTGGTTCGACGAGGTCGCCGACGAGCTGGAGGGCGCGCTGGAGGAGCAGGGCCTGCTGCCCGGCAACGCCATCGAGAAGACGGTCGTCGACCGCGGCGAGCTGACCTTCCACATCGAGCGCGAGCACCTGGTCCGCGTCGCCCGCACCCTGCGCGACGACCCGGCCCTGCGCTTCGAGCTGTGCACCGGCGTCAGCGGCGTCCACTACCCGAACGACAAGGGGCGCGAGCTGCACGCCGTCTACCACCTGCGCTCGATCACCCACAACCGGGTGATCCGCCTGGAGGTGAGCTGCCCGGACGCCGACCCGCACATCCCGTCGCTGTTCTCCGTCTACCCGACCAACGACTGGCACGAGCGCGAGACCTACGACTTCTTCGGCATCGTCTTCGACGGTCACCCCGCGCTGACGCGGATCATGATGCCGGACGACTGGCAGGGCCATCCGCAGCGCAAGGACTACCCCCTCGGCGGCATCCCCGTCGAGTACAAGGGCGCCCAGATCCCGGCTCCGGACCAGCGGAGGTCGTACTCATGAGCACGCACACTCCTCCCTCCTCGGCCTCCGCCCGGGAGACCACCGAGGGCACCGTCTACACGGTCACCGGCGGGGACTGGGACGAGGTCGTCCAGTCCGCGGCCCGCGCCGACGACGAGCGGCTGATCGTCAACATGGGCCCGCAGCACCCGTCCACGCACGGCGTGCTCCGCCTGATCCTGGAGATCGAGGGCGAGACGGTCACCGAGGCCCGCTGCGGCATCGGCTACCTGCACACGGGCATCGAGAAGAACCTCGAGTACCGCACGTGGACCCAGGGCACCACGTTCGTGACGCGCATGGACTACCTGACGCCGTTCTTCAACGAGACGGCGTACTGCCTGGGCGTCGAGAAGCTCCTGGGCATCGAGGACGAGGTGCCGGACCGGGCCTCGGTCATCCGGGTGCTGCTGATGGAGCTGAACCGGATGTCGTCGCACCTGGTGTGCATCGCCACCGGCGGCATGGAGCTCGGCGCCACCACGATCATGATCTACGGCTTCCGGGACCGCGAGCTCATCCTCGACATCTACGAGCTGATCACCGGCCTGCGGATGAACCACGCCTACGTCCGCCCCGGCGGACTCGCCCAGGACCTGCCGCCCGGCGCGGTGGACCGGATCCGCGAGTTCGTGAAGCAGATGAAGAAGAACCTCCCGGAGTACGACAAGCTCGCCACCGGGAACCCCATCTTCAAGGCCCGCATGCAGGACATCGGCTACCTGGACCTGGCCGGCTGCATGGCCCTGGGCGCCACCGGGCCGATCCTGCGCTCCACGGGCCTGCCGCACGACCTGCGCAAGGCGCAGCCGTACTGCGGCTACGAGACGTACGACTTCGAGGTGCCGACCGCCGACACCTGCGACGCCTACGGCCGCTTCCTGATCCGCCTGGAGGAGATGCGCCAGTCCCTGCGGATCATCGAGCAGTGCCTGGACCGGCTCCAGCCCGGCCCGGTCATGGTGGCCGACAAGAAGATCGCCTGGCCCGCCCAGCTCGCCCTGGGACCGGACGGGCTCGGCAACTCCCTCGACCACATCAAGAAGATCATGGGCACCTCCATGGAGGCCCTGATCCACCACTTCAAGCTGGTCACCGAGGGCTTCCGCGTCCCGCCGGGACAGGCGTACGCGGCGGTCGAATCGCCCAAGGGCGAGCTCGGCGCGCACGTCGTCTCCGACGGCGGCACCCGCCCCTACCGGGTCCACTTCCGCGACCCGTCCTTCACCAACCTGCAGGCCATGGCGGCGATGTGCGAGGGCGGCCAGGTCGCCGACGTCATCGTCGCCGTCGCGTCCATCGACCCCGTGATGGGAGGCGTCGACCGGTGACCACCTCATCCTCGGAGCGGGGCGTCAGCCTGGGCATGCCCGAACCGCCCGCGCCCGCCTACCCGGACGACGTCCGCGCCCGGCTGGAGGCCGACGCGCGCGAGGTCATCGCCCGCTACCCGGACTCCCGCTCCGCCCTGCTGCCGCTGCTGCACCTGGTGCAGTCGGAGGAGGGCCACGTCACCCGCACCGGCATGCGGTTCTGCGCGGAGATGCTCGGCCTGACCACGGCCGAGGTGACCGCGGTCGCCACCTTCTACACCATGTACCGGCGCCGGCCCAGCGGCGACTACCAGGTCGGCGTCTGCACCAACACCCTGTGCGCCGTCATGGGCGGCGACGCCATCTTCGAAGAGCTCCAGGAGCACCTGGGCGTCGGCAACGGCGAGACCACCGACGACGGCAAGGTCACCCTGGAGCACATCGAGTGCAACGCGGCCTGCGACTACGCGCCGGTCGTGATGGTCAACTGGGAGTTCTTCGACAACCAGACCCCGGACAGCGCCCGGCGGCTCGTCGACGACCTGCGCGCGGGACGGCCGGTCACGCCCACGCGCGGTGCGCCGCTGTGCACCTTCAAGGAGACGGCGCGGATCCTGGCCGGCTTCCCCGACGAGCGGGAGGGCGCCGTCGAGGCGGGCGGCAGCGCCGGACCCGCCTCCCTCGTCGGCCTGAAGCTGGCCAAGGGCGAGAGCGCTCCCGCGCGCGTGGTGCACCCGCGCGGCGCGGCCTCCGCGGGCGCACCACCGCACGAGCCGTCCCCGGCCGAGCACCTGAGCTCGCACGACGCGCCCCAGGACACCTCGGCCTCCGACCCCGCGCACCCCGCCGGGCCCGCCGCCGAGGAGGGGGAGTGATGACCTTGACGACCGAGATCAAGGACACCAGCCCGGAGAAGCTGCTCGCACCCGTGCTGTCGGCCTTCTGGGACGAGGAGAGGTCCTGGACGCTCGACGTCTACCGGCGCCACGAGGGCTACGAGGGGCTGCGCAAGGCGCTGGCCATGTCACCGGACGAGGTCATCGCCTACGTGAAGGACTCCGGTCTGCGCGGACGCGGCGGCGCCGGCTTCCCCACGGGCATGAAGTGGCAGTTCATCCCGCAGGGGGACGGCAAGCCGCACTACCTGGTGGTCAACGCCGACGAATCGGAGCCGGGCACCTGCAAGGACATCCCGCTGCTGTTCGCCAACCCGCACAGCCTCATCGAGGGCATCGTGATCGCGTGCTACGCCATCCGGTCGTCGCACGCCTTCATCTACCTGCGCGGAGAGGTCGTCCCCGTCCTGCGGCGGCTGCACGAGGCCGTGCGCGAGGCGTACGCCGCGGGCTACCTCGGCACGAACATCCTCGGCAGCGGACTCGACCTCGAACTCACCGTGCACGCGGGCGCCGGCGCGTACATCTGCGGTGAGGAGACCGCGCTGCTCGACTCGCTCGAAGGCCGGCGCGGACAGCCCCGGCTGCGTCCCCCCTTCCCCGCCGTCGCGGGCCTGTACGCGTGCCCCACCGTGGTGAACAACGTCGAGTCGATCGCCTCGGTTCCCGCGATCATGCAGCGGGGCAAGGAGTGGTTCCGCTCGATGGGGAGCGAGAAGTCCCCGGGCTTCACGCTCTACTCCCTCTCCGGCCACGTCGCCAGCCCCGGCCAGTACGAGGCGCCGCTCGGCATCACGCTGCGCCAGCTCCTGGAGATGAGCGGCGGCATGCGCCCCGGGCACCGCCTGAAGTTCTGGACGCCGGGCGGGTCCTCCACGCCGATGTTCACCGACGAGCACCTCGACGTCCCGCTCGACTACGAGGGCGTGGGCGCCGCCGGCTCCATGCTCGGCACCAAGGCCCTGCAGTGCTTCGACGAGACGACCTGCGTCGTCCGGGCCGTCACCCGCTGGACCGAGTTCTACGCCCACGAGTCCTGCGGCAAGTGCACGCCCTGCCGCGAGGGCACGTACTGGCTCGTGCAGTTGCTGCGCGACATCGAGGCCGGCAAGGGCGTCATGTCCGACCTCGACAAGCTGAACGACATCGCCGACAACATCAACGGCAAGTCCTTCTGCGCCCTCGGCGACGGCGCCGCCTCGCCGATCTTCTCCTCGCTCAAGTACTTCCGCGAGGAGTACGAGCAGCACATCACGGGCCGCGGCTGCCCGTTCGACCCCGCCAAGTCCACGGCCTGGGCCGATCACCGTACGGAGGTGAACGCATGACCGTGACCACCAGCGCTCCCTCCCCGGGGGGCGAGGCGGCACGCCCGCCGGAGGACCTCGTGAGCCTGACGATCGACGGCATCGAGATCAGCGTGCCCAAGGGCACCCTGGTCATCCGGGCCGCCGAGCAGCTCGGCATCGAGATCCCCCGGTTCTGCGACCACCCGCTCCTCGACCCGGCCGGCGCCTGCCGCCAGTGCATCGTCGAGGTCGAGGGCCAGCGCAAGCCGATGGCGTCCTGCACCATCACCTGCACCGACGGGATGGTGGTCAAGACCCACCTCACCTCGCCGGTCGCGGAGAAGGCCCAGAAGGGTGTGATGGAGCTGCTGCTCATCAACCACCCGCTGGACTGCCCGGTGTGCGACAAGGGCGGCGAGTGCCCGCTGCAGAACCAGGCCATGTCGCACGGCAACGCCGAGTCCCGCTTCGAGGGCAGGAAGCGCACCTACGAGAAGCCGGTGCCGATCTCCACCCAGGTGCTGCTCGACCGGGAGCGGTGCGTGCTGTGCGCCCGCTGCACCCGCTTCTCCAACCAGATCGCCGGCGACCCGATGATCGAGCTGGTCGAGCGCGGCGCGCTCCAGCAGGTCGGCACCGGCGAGGGCGACCCGTTCGAGTCGTACTTCTCCGGCAACACCATCCAGATCTGCCCGGTCGGCGCGCTCACCTCGGCGGCGTACCGGTTCCGCTCCCGCCCCTTCGACCTCGTCTCCTCGCCGTCGGTGTGCGAGCACTGCTCCGGCGGCTGCGCCACCCGCACCGACCACCGGCGCGGCAAGGTCATGCGGCGCCTCGCGGCGCACGACCCCGAGGTCAACGAGGAGTGGATCTGCGACAAGGGGCGCTTCGCGTTCCGGTACGCGCAGCAGCGGGACCGCCTGCGGACGCCGCTGGTGCGCAACGCGGAGGGCGAGCTGGAACCGGCCTCCTGGCCGGACGCCCTCCAGATCGCCGCGCAGGGGCTGCTCGCCTCCCGGGGCCGCACCGGTGTCCTGACCGGCGGGCGGCTCACCGTGGAGGACGCCTACGCCTACAGCAAGTTCGCGCGCGTGGCGCTCGACACCAACGACATCGACTTCCGCGCGCGCGTGCACAGCGCCGAGGAGGCCGACTTCCTGGCCGCCCGGGTCGCCGGGCACGGCCTGGACCTCGACGGCGCCGGTGTCACCTACACCGCGCTGGAGAAGGCGCCCGCCGTGCTGCTGGCCGGCTTCGAGGCCGAGGAGGAGGCGCCCGGCGTCTTCCTGCGGCTGCGCAAGGCGTGGCGCAAGCACGGACAGCGGGTGTTCGCGCTGGCCACCCACGCCACCCGCGGCCTGGAGAAGGCCGGGGGCACGCTGCTGCCGGCCGCGCCCGGCACCGAGACGGAGTGGCTGGACGCGCTCGCCGGCGGGGTCGGCCTGGACGCGGACGGCAGCCGGGCCGCCGAGGCGCTGCGCGCCGAGGGCGCCGTGATCGTCGTCGGTGAGCGCCTGGCGGGCGTCGCCGGGGGCCTCACCGCGGCCGTGCGGGCCGCCGCGGCGACCGGTGCCCGCCTGGTGTGGATCCCGCGCCGGGCGGGCGAGCGCGGCGCGGTCGAGGCGGGGGCGCTGCCGTCGCTGCTGCCGGGCGGGCGCCCGGCCACCGACCCGCGCGCGCGGGAGGAGGTCGCCGCCGTCTGGGGCGTGGCCGGACTGCCGCACCGCTACGGCCGCGACACCGGCCAGATCATCGAGGCCGCCGCCACGGGCCAGCTCCAGGCCCTGCTGGTGGCGGGCGTGGAGGTGGCCGACCTGCCCGACCCGGCACGCGCGCGTGCCGCGCTGGCCGAGGCCGGGTTCCTGGTCTCGCTGGAGCTGCGGCCCAGCGAGGTCAGCGCCCTCGCCGACGTGGTGCTGCCGGTGGCGGCGGTCGCGGAGAAGGCCGGGACCTTCCTCAACTGGGAGGGCCGGGTCCGCTCCTTCGAGGCCGCGCTCAAGCCCGACCAGATGACGCACCGCCTGCCGCCCAGCGACGCGCGGGTACTCCAGATGCTCGCCGACGCCATGGACGTCCACCTGGGACTGCCCGACCTGCGGACCGTGCACGCGGAGCTGGACCGGCTCGGCGTCTGGGACGGCCCGAGGGCCACCGAACCGCTGGAGACGGCGGGCGCGCTGCCCCGGCCGGCCGCCGGGGAGGCGGTGCTCGCCGGGCACCGGCTCCTGCTCGACCAGGGCGTGCTCCAGCAGGGCGACGAGGCGCTCGCCGGGACCCGCCACGCCGCCCACGCGCGCGTGTCGCCCGCCACGGCCGCCGAGGTGGGGGTCAAGGACGGCGACGTCCTCGCGGTGACCGGCCCCGCCGGATCGGTCGCCCTCCCGCTGCGGATCACCGAGATGCCCGACCGCGTGGTGTGGCTCCCGCTGAACTCCACCGGCGGCGGCGTCGCCGCCGACACCGGGGCACTGCCCGGCTCCCTCGTCCGCATCGGCCCGGCGACGACCGCCGGCGAGGCCCCCCAGGAGGTGGAGGCATGAGCCCGTACCTCGCCGCTGAAGACCTCTCGATGTTCGGCCGCGACCCGTGGTGGCTGATCGCCCTCAAGGCGGTCTTCTGCTTCGCCTTCCTGATGGTGACCGTGCTGATCGCCATCGTCATGGAGCGCAAGGTCGTCGCCTGGATGCAGCTGCGCATCGGCCCCAACCGGCACGGCCCCTGGGGCATGCTCCAGTCGCTCGCCGACGGCATCAAGCTGATGCTCAAGGAGGACGTCGTCGTCAAACGCGCGGACAAGGCGGTCTACGTCCTCGCGCCCATCGTCGCGGCGATCCCGGCCTTCATGGCGATCGCGGTGATCCCCTTCGGCCCGTCCGGCAACGAGATCTCCATCTTCGGCCAGCGCACCACGATGCAGCTCACCGACCTGCCGATCGCGATGCTGTACATCCTCGCGGTCGCCTCGGTCGGCATCTACGGCATCGTGCTGGCGGGCTGGAGCTCGGGATCGACGTACCCGCTGCTCGGCGGGCTCCGCTCCTGCGCGCAGATGATCTCCTACGAGATCGCCATGGGCGCCGCCTTCGCCTCGGTGTTCCTCTACTCGGGCTCGATGTCGACGTCGGCCATCGTCGAGCAGCAGGCCGACCGCTGGTACATCCTGCTGCTGCCGGTCTCCTTCCTGCTCTACATCGTCACGATGGTCGGCGAGACCAACCGCGCCCCCTTCGACATGCCGGAGTCCGAGGGCGACCTGGTCGGCGGCTTCAACACGGAGTACTCGTCGATCAAGTTCGCGATGTTCATGCTCGCCGAGTACGTGAACATGGTGACGGTCTCCGCGGTGACCACCACCCTCTTCCTGGGCGGCTGGCGGGCGCCCTGGCCCGTCAGCACCTTCTGGGAGGGCGCCAACCACGGCTGGTGGCCGCTGCTCTGGTTCGTCGTCAAGGTCCAGTTGCTGCTGTTCCTCTTCGTCTGGCTGCGCGGCACGCTCCCGCGCGTCCGCTACGACCAGCTCATGAAGCTCGGCTGGAAGGTCCTCATCCCGGTCTCCCTGGTGTGGCTGATGCTCGTCGCCACCATCCGGGCCCTGCGGAACGAGAACTACGACTTCGCCGACATCGCCCTCTACGTCGCCGCCGGCGTCCTCGCGGTGCTGCTGCTGTCCTTCGTCGCCGACCTGTACCGCGACAAGGCCAAGCGGGCCGAGCCGCCCGCCGGGGAGCCGGCCGCCTTCGACCCGATGGCCGGCGGGTTCCCCGTACCGCCGCTGCCCGGGCAGGAGGTGCCGCCGGTGCCGCGCCGCCGCCCGCGCCGGGAGCGGGAGCTCATTGTCAGTGGCGGACCCGATACTCACAGTGACGGATCTGTGGGCGGTTCTACGGATGGAAAGGAGGCGTCCGATGGCTGAGGAGCCCCAGGAGGCCGGGCGGGCCAAGCCCGGTTTCCAGAACCCGGTGGCCGGCTTCGGCGTGACCTTCAAGGCCATGTTCAAGAAGCGGCTGACCGAGCAGTACCCGGAGCAGCAGAAGACCACCGCTCCGCGCTTCCACGGACGGCACCAGCTCAACCGCCATCCGGACGGCCTGGAGAAGTGCGTCGGCTGCGAGCTGTGCGCCTGGGCGTGCCCGGCGGACGCGATCTACGTCGAGGGGGCGGACAACACCGACGAGGAGCGTTACTCGCCGGGCGAGCGGTACGGCCGCGTCTACCAGATCAACTACGCCCGCTGCATCCTGTGCGGGCTGTGCATCGAGGCGTGCCCCACGCGCGCGCTGACGATGACCAACGAGTTCGAGCTGGCGGACTCCAGCCGCGCCAACCTCATCTACACCAAGGAGCAGCTCCTGGCCGGCCTGGAGGAGAACATGGTCGAGCCGCCGCACGCCATGTACCCCGGCACGGACGAACAGGACTACTACCGGGGAGCGGTGACCGGGGCCGCGCCCGGGACGACGCGCCAGGACGTCCGCTCCGAGGGCGAGGACGTCCAGGAGGCCGCCTCCACCTTCGGCGCGCACGAACCGGCGTCGAAGAAGGTGATCGGCCGATGACCGCGCAGCTCGCCGCGTACTCCACGTCCACCGGAGAGGCCGTCCAGTTCTGGGTGCTCGGCACGGTGGCCGTGATCGGCGCCCTGTGCACCGTCTTCATGAAGAAGGCCGTGCACAGTGCGCTCTGCCTGGCCGGCACCATGATCGTGCTGGCGGTGTTCTACCTCGCCAACGGCGCCTACTTCCTCGGCGTCGTGCAGATCGTCGTCTACACCGGCGCGATCATGATGCTGTTCCTCTTCGTGGTGATGCTCGTCGGCGTCACGGCGGCGGACTCCCTGAAGGAGACCATCAGGGGCCAGCGCTGGCTCGCCCTGCTGTGCGGGCTCGGCTTCGGCACCCTGCTGATCGCGGGCATCGGCAACGCCTCCCTCAGGGAGTTCAGCGGCATCGGCCAGGCGAACGCGGGCGGCAACGTGGAGGGCATCGCGGCCCTCATCTTCACGAAGTACGTCTTCGCCTTCGAGATCACCGGTGCCCTGCTCATCACCGCGGCGGTCGGCGCCATGGTGCTCACCCACCGGGAGCGCACGGAGCGCGCCAAGACCCAGCGCGAGCTGGCCGAGCAGCGGGTCCGGGAGGGCACGTACCTGCCGCCGCTGCCCGCCCCCGGGGTCTACGCCCGGCACAACGCGGTCGACATCGCCGGCCTGCTGCCCGACGGCACCCCGTCCGAGCTCACCGTCAGCAAGACGCTGCGCGAGCGCGGCCAGATCCGCGACGTGTCCAAGGAGGCACTCAACGACCTGCGGGCCCTGGAGCAGCGCGCCGAGGAGCGCCTGGAGCGCAAGGGCATCGCTCCGGCGACCTTCAAGCGGTCCGAGGAGGCGTCGAAGTGAACCCCGTCAACTACCTCTATCTCGCGGCCCTGCTCTTCACGATCGGTGCCACCGGCGTGCTGATCCGGCGCAACGCGATCGTCGTGTTCATGTGCGTGGAGCTGATGCTCAACGCGTGCAACCTCGCGTTCGTCGCCTTCTCCCGGATGCACGGCAACCTCGACGGCCAGATCATCGCGTTCTTCACGATGGTCGTCGCCGCCGCGGAGGTCGTGGTCGGGCTCGCGATCATCGTGTCCCTGTTCCGTTCCCGCCACTCGGCCTCGGTCGACGACGCCAGCCTGATGAAGCTGTAAGGGGCGCTGGACCGAATGAACACTGAGAACCTGATGGCGCTGCTGGTGGCGGCGCCCCTGCTCGGCGCGGCGGTCCTGCTGTGCGGCGGACGCCGGCTGGACGCGGTCGGCCACTGGATCGGCACGCTGCTGGCGGCCATGTCGTTCGTGCTCGGCCTCGTGCTCTTCACCGACATGCTCGGCGAGGACGCCGCCCACCGCACCCTGACGCAGCACCTGTTCAGCTGGATCCCCGTCGAGGGCTTCCAGGCCGACGTCGCCTTCCGGCTCGACCAGCTCTCGATGACGTTCGTGCTGCTGATCACCGGCGTCGGCTCCCTGATCCACCTGTACTCGATCGGGTACATGGAGCACGACGAGCGGCGCCGCCGCTTCTTCGGCTACCTGAACCTGTTCCTCGCGGCGATGCTGATCCTGGTCCTCGCCGACAACTACCTGCTGCTGTACGTCGGCTGGGAGGGCGTCGGTCTCGCCTCCTACCTGCTGATCGGCTTCTGGCAGCACAAGCCCAGCGCCGCCACGGCCGCGAAGAAGGCGTTCCTGGTCAACCGCGTCGGCGACATGGGCCTGTCGATCGCGATCATGCTGATGTTCCTGTGGTTCGGCACCTTCGCCTTCGGGCCGGTGCTCGGCACCCACGAGGACCCCGGGCTCGCCGGGGCGGCCGGCGAGGGCAAGCTGACCGCGATCGGGCTGATGCTGCTGCTGGCCGCCTGCGGCAAGTCCGCCCAGGTGCCGCTGCAGTCCTGGCTCGGGGACGCGATGGAGGGCCCGACCCCGGTCTCGGCCCTCATCCACGCCGCCACCATGGTGACCGCGGGCGTCTACCTGATCGTCCGCTCCGGCGCGATCTTCGACGGCGCCCCCGACGCGCAGCTCGTCGTCGCCATCGTCGGCGCGGTCACGCTGCTGTTCGGTGCGATCGTCGGTTGCGCCAAGGACGACATCAAGAAGGCGCTGGCCGGGTCGACCATGTCGCAGATCGGCTACATGGTGCTGGCCGCGGGCCTCGGCCCGGTCGGCTACATCTTCGCGATCATGCACCTGGTGACGCACGGCTTCTTCAAAGCTGGGCTGTTCCTCGGCGCCGGTTCCGTCATGCACGGCATGAACGACGAGGTCGACATGCGCCGCTACGGCGGCCTGCGCAAGTACATGCCGGTCACCTTCGTCACCTTCGGCCTCGGCTACCTCGCCATCATCGGCTTCCCGGGCCTGTCCGGCTTCTTCTCCAAGGACAAGATCATCGAGGCGGCGTTCGCCAAGGGCGGCACCGAGGGCTGGATCCTCGGCGGCGTGGCCCTGCTGGGCGCGGCCATCACGGCGTACTACATGACGCGCGTGATGCTGATGACGTTCTTCGGCGAGGAGCGCTGGCGCAACGCGCCGACGCCGTCCCCGGCCGAGCCGGACGTGGAGCCCGCCGCCGAGACCCGCGGCGCCTACACCCCGCCGCACCCGCACGAGTCCCCGAAGATCATGACGATCCCGATGATCGTGCTGGCGGTCGGATCGGTGGCCGGCGGCGCCTTCTTCAGCATCGGCGACCGCTTCCTGCACTGGCTGGAGCCCATCACCGGCCACGACCACGGGCACGCGCCGATCAGCGCCCTGACGGTCACGCTCGCCACGGTCGCCGTGATGGTCCTCGGCGTGGCGCTCGCCTGGGCGCAGTACGGCCGCCGCCCGGTCCCGGCCGTCGCCCCGCGCGGGTCGCTGCTCACCCGGGCCGCCCGGCGCGACCTGCTCCAGGACGACTTCAACCACGTCGTGCTGGTCCGCGGCGGCGAGCACCTCACCCGCTCCCTGGTGTACGTCGACCACACCCTGGTCGACGGCGTCGTCAACGGCACGGCGGCCTCGGTCGGCGGCCTGTCCGGGCGGATGCGCAGGCTGCAGAACGGCTTCGCGCGCTCGTATGCGGTCTCGATGTTCGGCGGTGCGGCGGTCCTCGTCGCCGCGACCCTGCTGATGAGGGCGGTCTGATACCGATGTCCTTTCCCCTGCTGACAGCGACGGCGGTGCTCCCCGCCGTCGGGGCGATCGCCACGGCCGCCGTGCCGGCCGCGCGGC
Source organism: Streptomyces harenosi (assembly GCF_011008945.1). Lineage (GTDB taxonomy): Bacteria > Actinomycetota > Actinomycetes > Streptomycetales > Streptomycetaceae > Streptomyces > Streptomyces harenosi. The sequence goes on along the minus strand of NZ_WYCT01000045.1, from coordinate 6,126 downwards.
GCACCGCGGCCAAGTGGCTGGCGCTGCTGTTCTCGCTGGCCACGCTCGCCCTCGCGATCGCGGTCCTGGTGCGCTTCGATCCGGACGGCGACCGCTACCAGCTCACCGAGTCCCACTCCTGGATCGCCGAGTTCGGGGTGCGCTACGAGCTGGGCGTGGACGGCATCGCGGTGGCGCTGATCGCGCTGACCGCCGTGCTGATCCCGTTCATCGTCCTGGCGGGCTGGCACGACGCCGACCCGCTGGAGACGGGAAGCAAGCGGTGGCGGCCGACGCAGGGCTTCTTCGCCCTGATCCTGGCCGTCGAGGCGATGGTGATCATCTCCTTCGCGGCCACCGACGTCTTCCTCTTCTACATCTTCTTCGAAGCCATGCTGATCCCGATGTACTTCCTCATCGGCGGCTTCGGGGACCGCGCCCACGAGCACGGCGAGAAGACGGCGGCGACCCAGCGGTCGTACGCGGCGGTGAAGTTCCTGCTCTACAACCTGGCCGGCGGTCTGATCATGCTGGCCGCGGTGATCGGCCTGTACGTCGTCGCCGGGAACTTCTCGCTCACCGAGATCGCCGAGGCCCGGGCCGACGGCTCGCTGGACATGGCGACCAGCACCGAGCGCTGGCTGTTCCTCGGCTTCTTCCTCGCCTTCGCGGTGAAGGCGCCGCTGTGGCCGCTGCACACCTGGCTGCCCAACGCGATGGGGGAGGCCACCGCCCCGGTCGCCGTGCTCATCACGGCGGTCGTGGACAAGGTGGGCACCTTCGCGATGCTCCGCTTCTGCCTCCAGCTCTTCCCGGAGGCGAGCAAGTGGGCGACGCCCGTCGTCCTCGTCCTCGCCCTGATCAGCATCATCTACGGGGCGCTGCTCGCGGTCGGCCAGCGCGACATCAAGCGGCTGGTGGCCTACGCGTCGATCTCGCACTTCGGCTTCATCATCATGGGCATCTTCGCGATGACCAGCCAGGGCCAGTCCGGGGCGACGCTCTACATGGTCAACCACGGGATCTCCACCGCCGCGCTGATGCTGGTGGCGGGCTTCCTGATCTCGCGGCGCGGCTCGCGGCTCATCGCCGACTACGGCGGGGTGCAGAAGGTCGCCCCGGTCCTGGCCGGCACCTTCCTGATCGGGGGCCTGGCGACCCTGTCGCTGCCGGGCCTGGCGCCCTTCGTCAGCGAGTTCCTGGTCCTGGTCGGCACGTTCACGCGCTACCCGGTGATCGGCATCATCGCCACCTTCGGCATCGTCCTGGCCGCGCTCTACACCCTCGTCCTCTACCAGCGGACGATGACCGGCCCGGTGAAGCCCGAGGTCGCCACCATGCCCGACCTGCGCGTGCGTGAGCTCGCGGTCGTCGCGCCGCTGATCGCCCTACTGCTCTTCCTGGGCGTCTATCCGAAGCCCGTCACGGACATCGTGAACCCGGCGGTCGAGCAGACCATGTCCGACGTCCAGAAGAAGGACCCCCAGCCCGAGGTGGAGGCGGCCAAGTGAGCGCATCAGCCGTCCACAGCCTGTGGACAACGGCGGCCACCGCGGCCGACCCGATCACGAAGATCGACGCGCCGAAGTTCGAGTACGGGCAGATGTCGCCCACCCTGATCGTCGTCGGCGCGGCGATCGTCGGGGTCCTCGTCGAGGCGTTCGTGCCGCGCAAGGCCCGCTACCACGCCCAGATGTTCGTGTCCGTCGTCGCGCTCGCCGCCGCCTTCGCCGCGGTGGTCGCGCTCGCGGCCGACGGGTACGGCACGACCAAGGCGCGGATCGCGGCGATGGGCGCGATCGCCGTCGACGGACCGGCCCTGTTCCTCCAGGGCACCATTCTGCTGGCCGCGCTGGTCGGCCTGTTCACCTTCGCCGAGCGGCGGCTGGACCCCGCGGCGCACGGCAACCGGGTCGACTCCTTCGCCGCGCAGGCCGCCTCCGTGCCTGGCAGCGACAGCGAGAAGGCGGCGGTGAGGGCCGGCTTCACCACCACCGAGGTCTTCCCGCTGCTGCTGTTCGCGGTCGCCGGCATGCTGGTCTTCCCGGCCGCCAACGACCTGCTGACCCTCTTCGTGGCCCTGGAGGTCTTCTCCCTCCCGCTGTACCTGCTGTGCGCGCTGGCCCGCCGCAAGCGACTGATGTCGCAGGAAGCCGCGGTCAAGTACTTCCTGCTGGGCGCGTTCGCCTCCGCGTTCACGCTGTTCGGCATCGCCCTGCTGTACGGCTACGCGGGCTCGATGTCGTACGCGCGCATCGCCCAGGTCGTCGACGGGTCGGCCATCGACATCACTCCCGCGCTCGCCGACACCATGGGCAACGACGCGCTGCTCCTGGTGGGCGCCGGGCTGCTCGTGATGGGCCTGCTGTTCAAGGTGGGCGCGGTGCCGTTCCACATGTGGACGCCGGATGTGTACCAGGGCGCGCCGACGCCGGTGACCGGGTTCATGGCGGCGGCGACGAAGGTGGCCGCGTTCGGCGCGCTGCTGCGCATCCTCTACGTCGTCCTGCCCGGCCTGCGCTGGGACTGGCGGCCGGTGATGTGGGGCGTGGCGATCGTCACCATGCTGGTCGGCGCCGTCGTGGCGATCACGCAGACCGACATCAAGCGGCTGCTGGCGTACTCCTCGATCGCCCACGCGGGGTTCATCCTCGCGGGTGTCATCGCGACCACCCCGGACGGCGTGTCGTCGGTCTTGTTCTACCTCGCGGCGTACTCGTTCGTGACGATCGGCGCCTTCGCCGTGGTCACGCTGGTGCGGGACGCCGGCGGAGAGGCCACGCACCTGTCGGACTGGGCCGGGCTGGGCCGCCGGTCGCCCCTGGTCGCGGCGGTCTTCGCGGTCTTCCTGCTGGCCTTCGCCGGGATCCCACTGACCAGCGGGTTCGCGGGCAAGTTCGCCGTGTTCAAGGCGGCGGCCGAGGGCGGCGCGGCGCCGCTGGTCGTGGTCGGCGTGATCTCCTCGGCGATCGCGGCGTTCTTCTACATCCGCGTGATCGTGCTGATGTTCTTCAGCGAGCCGCGACCGGAGGGCCCGACGGTGGCCGTGCCGTCACCGCTGACGGTGTCGGCGATCGGGGTGGGAGTCGCGGTGACGCTGGTGCTGGGTGTGGCGCCGCAGTACTTCCTGGATCTGGCGGGGCAGGCGGGAGTGTTCGTGCGCTGACCCGGCCCGCGCGGCGCCTGCCCGCCACGGGAGCGGCCCGGACACCTCTGGGGGGTGCCCGGGCCGCGCCCTGTTCCGGGGCCGGGTTACCGGTCGCCGCCCCGGCGCGGCTTGATCCCGGTGAGGTCCAGGTCCACCGGGAAGGGAGAGCTCACCTTCATCCGCTCGCGGAAGATGCCCACACTGGTGTACGCGCCGGTGGTGGGCTCCAGCTCGAAGGCGTGGACCGCGGCGATTCCCTTCTCGTGCTCCACGCGCCAGTAGTGGGGGATGCCGGCCCGGGCGTACTTCAGGGGCTTGGTCTCGCGGTCGCGCGATACGGAGTCGGCGCGGACGACCTCGACAGCGAGGAGGACCGCCTCGGCCGGGCAGCGGGTCTGCTCGGGGTCCTCCACGACGTCCCCGCGTACGACGACGACATCCGGCTCGGGCCGGTTCTGGCGGTCGATGTCGATCGTGAACTCGCGGACGACCTCGTAGTCCGCCGGGCCAGGGACTGGAGCTGCCACTCGAAGAAGCTCACAGCGCGTGAATGGAAAGGAGCCTGCGGACTCACGAAGACCAAGCTGCCGTCGATCAGCTCCGTGTGCGGAGGCAGATTCGGGAGGCGGTCCAGGTCGTCGGCGGTCCAGCCGCCTTCCGGCGGGATCGGCCAGCTGGGCGTGGAGGCCTTCGGTGCGACGCTCATCAGTGCTCCCACGGGACGGAGTCTCGCCGGTGCGTCCAGGCTATCCGGGGGGAACGCGCAGGTCTCCCACGCACGTGTGAGCGAGGTCGTGTCCTTGACCGGACCTGTGGACAACTCCGGCGGTGTCGGCGCCGCCGCCTATCGTGGAGGCGGTGGACGCAGTGGACGAGGCAGGACATACGGGGGACGGGACGATGAGCGGGACGGGCGTGATCGGCGAGATGACAGGGACGACGGCGAGCGAGGCACTGGCCACGCTGCACCGGGTCTTCGGGTACGAGTCCTTCCGCGGCGAGCAGGAGGCCGTGGTCGAGCATGTGATCGCGGGCGGCGACGCCGTCGTGCTCATGCCCACCGGCGCCGGCAAGTCGCTGTGCTATCAGGTCCCGGCCCTGGTCAGGCCCGGTACGGGCGTCGTGGTGTCCCCGCTGATCGCGCTGATGCAGGACCAGGTGGACGCGCTGCGGGCGCTCGGGGTGAACGCCGGGTTCATGAACTCCACGCAGGACTTCGACGAGCGGCGGGTGGTGGAGGCCGAGTTCCTCGCCGGTGAGCTGGACCTGCTGTACCTGGCCCCGGAGCGGCTGCGCCTGGACAGCACCCTCGACCTGCTCTCGCGCGGCAAGATCTCGGTCTTCGCGATCGACGAGGCGCACTGCGTCTCCCAGTGGGGCCACGACTTCCGGCCCGACTACCTGGCCCTGTCGCTGCTCGGCGAGCGCTGGCCGGACGTCCCCCGCATCGCCCTCACGGCGACCGCCACGCGCGCCACGCACGCGGAGATCACCGAGCGGCTGAACATGCCGGCGGCGCGGCACTTCGTCGCCAGCTTCGACCGGCCCAACATCCAGTACCGGATCGTGCCCAAGACGGACCCGAAGAAGCAGTTGCTGAGCTTCCTGCGCGAGGAGCATCCCGGCGACGCGGGCATCGTGTACTGCCTCTCGCGGAACTCGGTCGAGAAGACCGCCGAGTTCCTGACCCGCAACGGCGTCGAGGCGGTCCCGTACCACGCGGGTCTGGACGCGGGCACCCGCGCGGCCCACCAGTCCCGCTTCCTGCGGGAGGACGGCCTGGTGGTCGTGGCGACGATCGCCTTCGGCATGGGCATCGACAAGCCGGACGTGCGCTTCGTCGCCCACCTGGACCTGCCCAAGTCGGTCGAGGGCTACTACCAGGAGACGGGCCGTGCCGGACGCGACGGGCTGCCGTCGACGGCCTGGATGGCGTACGGGCTCAACGACGTCATACAGCAGCGCAAGCTGATCCAGTCCGGCGAGGGCGACGAGGCGTTCCGCCGCCGGGCCGCCCAGCACCTGGACGCCATGCTCGCGCTGTGCGAGACGGTGCAGTGCCGCCGCGGCCAGTTGCTCGCCTACTTCGGGCAGGAGGCCGACGCGGCGGCCTGCGGCAACTGCGACACCTGCCTCACCCCGCCCGAGACCTGGGACGGCACGATCCCGGCGCAGAAGCTGCTGTCCACCGTGGTGCGGCTCAAGCGGGAACGCGGGCAGAAGTTCGGCGCGGGCCAGATCATCGACATCCTGCTGGGCAAGCGGACCGGCAAGGTGATCCAGTTCGACCACGACCAGCTCTCCGTCTTCGGCATCGGCACGGAGCTGACCGAGGGGGAGTGGCGGGGCGTGGTCCGGCAGTTGCTGGCGCAGGGGCTGCTCGCGGTCGAGGGGGAGTACGGCACGCTGGTGCTGACCGAGGCCAGCGGGGCGGTGCTGCGGCGGGAGCGGGAGGTGCCGCTGCGCAAGGAGCCCAAGAAGCCGGCGGCCGCCTCCCGGGCGGGCGCCTCCGGTTCCGGGCGCGGCGAGCGCAAGCCGCGGGCGGCGGCGGCCGAGCTGCCGGAGAGGCTGCTGCCCGCGTTCGAGGCACTGCGGTCCTGGCGTGCCGAGCAGGCGCGCGAGCAGGGCGTCCCGGCCTACGTCATCTTCCACGACGCCACGCTCCGGGAGATCGTCACGGCCTGGCCCACCTCGGTGGCGGAGCTCGGGACCATCAGCGGGGTGGGGGAGAAGAAGCTGGTGACCTACGGGGAAGGGGTGCTGGAGGTGCTGGCCTCGGCAGGCGGACCGGCCGGACCGGCCGCCGGGCCGGGGGACGGTCCGGCCGCCGGGCCGGGGGACGGTCCGGCCGCCGGGCCGGGGGACGGTCCGGGCGCCGCGCGGCCGGAGGCGGCGGAGGACGCCGATCCGGAGCGGGACGCCTGGCCCGAACCGGACGAGGAGCCGGTGGACTGGTGATGCGGACCGGGGCGCCGGGCCCCGGTCCGCATCACCCTGTC
>NZ_WYCT01000459.1 GCF_011008945.1 Streptomyces harenosi | reverse complement strand
GTGGAGCCCGCCCCGCCCGGCGCGGACTCCACCGCGAGCAGGGCGATCACGGCGGCCACGGCCAGCACGGGCGGCAGCGCCCGCGCGCCGGGCCCGGGCGGGCACCGGAGCGCGGGCGGATGCGGGGGCAGCGCGTGGCTCACCGCGGTCAGCTCCCGGTGGGGCGCACGAGCGTGACGGCCGTGCGCAGCAGGATGCAGACGTCCTGCCACAGCGACCAGTTGTCGATGTAGGCGTTGTCGAACCGGGCCCGGTCCTCGATGGAGGTGTCCCCGCGCAGCCCGTGGATCTGGGCGAGCCCGGTGATGCCGGCCGGCATCCGGTGCCGGGCCGCGTAACCGGGATAGGTCTCGCTGAACCGGGTGACGAAGTACGGGCGTTCGGGCCGCGGCCCGACCAGGCTCATGTCGCCGCGGAAGACGTTCCACAACTGGAGCAGCTCGTCCAGCGAGGTGCGGCGCAGGAAGCGGCAGAACCACGGCATCCGCCGCTCGTCCGCCACGCTCCACCGGGTCGCCGACTCGTGCTCGCTCACCGGCCGGTGGGTACGGAACTTCAGCAGGGTGAACGTCCTGCCGTGCTGGCCGACGCGCACCTGCCGGAACACCACCCCCGGCCCGTCGCTGACGCGCAGCACCACCGCGCACGCCAGCAGCAGCGGACTGACCGCCAGCAGCAGCACCCCCGACACCACCACGTCCAGCGCCCGCTTGCCCGGGGTGCCGCCCGGCCGCTGCGCCCCCGCTTCCAGCCGGCGGCGGGAGAACCCGGCGATCTGGTCGCATCCCGCCGGCGACGGGGACCGGGGGTCGACCTCCCAGACCGCGCAGCCGGACGCGGCGAGCGTCCGCAGCAGCGGCGCCTGCCGCGCCCGTACCGAGGGATGCACCACCAGCACCTCCCGCACCCCGTTCTGGACGACCGCCCGCCGGACCTCCTCCTCCGTGCCCAGCACGGGCAGTGCCGTGGCGCCCGTCCCGGGCCCGTCGAGCGGGAAGGACCCGAACGGCCCGCCGGTCACCACACCCACCGGGCGCACCCCGCAGCGCGGGTGGCGCAGCACCGCCGCGGCCACGCGCTGCGCCACCCCGGCCGGCCCGACGACGAGCGCGGCGCGCGGCCGGTTGCGCAGCGCCGCGCGGCGCCGCCAGTGCACCGCGCCGCGGCCCGCGCAGCCCGCCGCCGCCTGCACGGTGAAGCCGAGCAGCAGGCTCCCCGCGGACAGCGCCCGGTGCGGGGCGTACGCCGCCACCAGCGCGGCCAGCGCGAGCCAGGCGACGGCGATCCGGCCGCACACCGAGGGCAGTTCGTCCAGGACACCGGCGGGCACCGGGGGAAGCCCGCGCGGGCGCAGCAGCAGCGTCACCGCCACCAGCGGGGCCGCGAGCAGCGGACGGTCCGGGGCACCGGGCAGCGCCAGCGAGCCCAGCAGCGCCGCCGTGCCGTCCGCGGCGAGCAGCGGCAGCCCGGAGGCCGGCCGCGCCGCGGGGCGCCGGGCGGGGAGCGGCGCCCCGGCCCGGCGTGTGCGTGGCGGCAGGACCCGGAGGGGGGAGAGCCCCAGGTCCCGTGGTTGCCCGGCGGGAGAGGGGACGGTGCGTTCCGCGGTCACGACTGGATGGACTCCCTGTACTCGGTGGGGACGGCGAGCGGGCCCGCTGCGCCCGGCCCGCCGCCGAGGAGCTCGCCGTACACGGCGGCGACGGCCCGGGCCGTGTGCCGTACGTCGTGGGCGGTCAGGACGTGGGACCGCCCCTGCCGGGCCGTCGAGGCGTGCAGCGCCGGGTCGAGCAGCAGCGCGCTGACGGCGCCCGCCAGCGCCGTCGGGTCCGCGGGCGGCACGAGACAGTGCGGGGCGAGCGCGGGCGGCAGCACCTCCCGGGCGCCGTCCACGTCGCTCAGCACCACGGGCCGTCCGCAGGCCATGGCCTCCAGCGGGGCGAGCGCCATCCCCTCCCAGCGCGAGGGCAGTACGACCACGTCGGCGGCCCGGTACCACGGGAGGGCGTCGGCGACGGCCCCCGTGAACCGCACGGACGCCGGGGCGAGCGCCCGCAGCCGCGCCCCGTCCGGCCCGTCGCCGACCAGCACCAGCCGGGCGTCCGGGACCCGCTCGGCGATCCGGTCCCAGGCGGCGAGCAGGACGTCCTGCCCCTTCTGCCGGCACAGCCGCCCCACGCAGACCACGAGCCGGGCCCGCGGACCGAGGTCCGCGAGCAGCGCCGGCCGTACGCCGAGGCCGGGCCGGAAGCGGTCCGGGTCGATGCCGTTGGGCACCACCTCCCACCGTCCGCGGATCCCCGCCGACACCCCCCGGCGGCGCTCCGCCTCGCTGACGCAGACCACCCGCGCGGCCCAGCGCGCCGCCCACCGCTCCCAGCCGAGCGCCAGGGCGGCGGTGACCCCGCCGACCGCCTCGAACGACCAGGCGTGCGGCTGGAACACGGTCGGGACGCGGCCCCGGACGGCGAGCCGCCCGGCCAGACCCGCCTTCGCGCTGTGCGCGTGCACCACGTCCGGCCGTACCTCCGCGACGATCCGCGCGAGCCGCCGTGTCTCGGCGCCGAGCGACGGCCCCGGCGAGCGCGTCGCGGGCCACCGCCGCACGTCCGCGCCCAGCGAGCGCAGCGCCGCGGCGAGGGGCCCGTCCGGGCAGGCGGCCGTGACGTCCCATCCCGCGGCGAGCTGAGCCCTCGTCAGGTCCGTCACGACCCGGGCGACCCCGCCGTCCACGGGCTGGGTGAGGTGCAGGACCCGCGGCGCAGGTCCGGTCGCTGGCAGGTGCATGCGCGCTTTCCTCGCTCACGGATGGTGCTCGGGACGGGCGGGAACGCGCCGCGGGAGCCGCCCGGGTGTGATGCGCCGGCAGGGGGAAGGGGGGTGACGACCTCGGGATGTGCGTGGACGGTGTGCCACCCTAGCGACAAGTTTTCGCCAATACCGCGAAACCGGATAAGTAATATAGGCGTGTCTGATAGAGGGGCAAGCGGACCGTACGGCGCTTGTCACCCCATCGGTGGCGCAACCCGTGGGAATGCCATGCGTTGACACTGCGCCGGGCGTTCGCCCGGACGGTCGTCAACCCCAAGGAGCACCTCTCCATGTCGCGTATCGCGAAGGGCCTGGTCCTGACCTCTGTCGCCGCCGGAGCGGTGACGGGCACCGCGGGTGTCGCCGCGGCCGACGCCGGCGCGAAGGCGACCGCCGCGGGCTCCGCGGGCGAAGTGGCCGGCAGCGCCGTGCAGGTCCCCGTGTACATCCCGGTGAACGTCTGCGGCAACACGGTCGACGTCGGCGGCCTGCTGAACCCCGCGTTCGGCAACAAGTGCAAGAACGTGTGACGCCCCTTCCCGGCCCCTGCTGCCCCGCCTCCCTGACCGGCCGTCCGGCCGCGGTCCTCCGCGGGCGGACGGCCGGCGGCCCGTGTGCGCGGGGCCGCCCGCCGTCCGCCCGTTGCCCCGAACGGGGGTGGTCCGCGCGGCCCGGCGCGCGGGTCCCGCCACCCCCTCTGAACAGGTGCGGACGGGTCGCGGCGCCGGCCGGGTGGTCACGCGGAGCGAGGGATCGGTTGCAGAGCGCGTAGGACGCTTTCACGGTGGCAGTACGACCCTGCACACCACCGAAGGGAACCCCTCATGCGTCTGCCCGCACGGCACATCGCCACCTCCGCGTTCTGCGCCACCCTCCTGCTCGCGGTCACCGGGCCGGTGGCGACGGCGGCCGACGGCGGATCGGTCCGGGAGCGCGCCGGCGTGGCGTCCCGGGCGCCGCTGCCCGACGTCGGCGCGCTCACCGCCCAGGTCCAGTCGCTCAGCGGTCTGGGCGGCGTGGTCGCCCCGGTCAGCGATCTGCTCGGCGCGGTGCTCAAGGCCGACGACGGCCGCCTCACCGCCGAGCAGGCCGAGCAGTTCTCCAAGGCCGTGGAGGAGGCCCTCGCCAAGGCCCAGGCCACGGGGATGCCGATCGCGCCGGAGGTGGCGGCACCGGGCACCGCCACGCCCGGCACCACGGCCCCGGGCGCCGCCACTCCCGCCCAGCCGCCGGCCGCGGCCCAGCCGAACGACGACGCGCCGGCCACCACGCTGCCGGCCCCCATCGCCCCCGCC
>NZ_WYCT01000458.1 GCF_011008945.1 Streptomyces harenosi | reverse complement strand
TCCCCGCCCCGCGTCCTCCCCCGCGCCGCGCCACGGGCCGGGAGGCCGTACCGCGAGCGGCGGGCCCCGGCCCGGCGCTACGCCCCCGGCGAACACTCCCCTTCGCGGGATTCCCCGGAGGGACCCGCGCGTTAGGGTCCATGAATACGAGGGCAGGGGAGTCCCCGAAGCCGCCCGGAGGCGGCGCGCGCCGGAGTCCCACGCCCCGGCAGAACACGTGAGACGGCCCGGCGCCGTCGTAAGACGAGCAGGTGGATACGTGACGAATCTGATGCCCTCCGCCGCCGGCGAGCCTTCCATCGGTGGTGGCCTCGGCGACCAGGTCTACAACCGGCTGCTCAACGAGCGGATCATCTTCCTCGGCCAGCCGGTGGACGACGACATCGCGAACAAGATCACCGCGCAGTTGCTGCTCCTTGCCTCCGACCCGGACAAGGACATCTACCTGTACATCAACAGCCCCGGCGGCTCCATCACGGCCGGCATGGCGATCTACGACACCATGCAGTACATCAAGAACGACGTGGTGACCATCGCCATGGGCCTGGCGGCCTCCATGGGGCAGTTCCTGCTCAGCGCGGGCACCCCCGGCAAGCGCTTCGCGCTGCCGAACGCCGAGATCCTGATCCACCAGCCGTCCGCCGGCCTGGCCGGTTCGGCCTCGGACATCAAGATCCACGCCGAGCGGCTGCTGCACACCAAGAAGCGCATGGCCGAGCTCACCGCTCAGCACACCGGCCAGACGGTCGAGCAGATCACCCGCGACTCCGACCGCGACCGCTGGTTCGACGCCTTCGAGGCCAAGGAGTACGGCCTCATCGACGACGTGATCGCCACGGCCGCCGGCATGCCGGGCGGCGGCGGCACCGGGGCCTGACCGCCCCCCGCGGGCCGCGCCGCACCCCGGCGCCCCGCGGGAGCCGAGCACAGCCCGTACGGGCCTGGCGCCGGATCTCCCGGCCCGGGCCAGGCCCGCCGGGCCCAGGCGCCCAGCCAGCCCCCAGCCGACCGCCCCAGCCCCTTTCCAGGAGACACCGTGAACGACTTCCCCGGCAGCGGCATCTACGACCGCGCGCGCGCCGAGTACACCGGCCCCACGGCCGAGTCCCGTTACGTCATCCCGCGCTTCGTCGAGCGCACCTCCCAGGGCATCCGCGAGTACGACCCGTACGCGAAGCTCTTCGAGGAGCGCGTGATCTTCCTCGGCGTCCAGATCGACGACGCCTCCGCCAACGACGTCATGGCCCAGCTGCTGTGCCTGGAGTCGATGGACCCCGACCGGGACATCTCGGTCTACATCAACAGCCCCGGCGGCTCCTTCACGGCGCTCACCGCGATCTACGACACGATGCAGTTCGTGAAGCCGGACATCCAGACGGTCTGCATGGGCCAGGCGGCCTCCGCCGCCGCCGTCCTGCTGGCCGCCGGCACGCCGGGCAAGCGCATGGCGCTGCCCAACGCCCGCGTGCTGATCCACCAGCCCTACAGCGAGACCGGCCGCGGCCAGGTCTCCGACCTGGAGATCGCCGCCAACGAAATCCTCCGGATGCGCTCGCAGCTGGAGGAGATGCTGGCCAAGCACTCCACCACGCCGGTCGAGAAGATCCGCGAGGACATCGAGCGCGACAAGATCCTCACGGCCGAGGACGCGCTCCAGTACGGCCTGATCGACCAGATCATCTCCACCCGGAAGATGAACAACGCCGCGGTCCGCTGACGCGGAACCGGTGACGTCCGCCGCCCCTTGGCACGGAGTGGCGCGGTCCACGACGCAGTGAACCGTGCCAAGGGGGGCCCGAACGGGGGGCCCGGCAAGGTACCGTCGACATAAGGCAGCACCAGGAGCCGCTGGACCGCAGTGTCCAGGCGTCTCCCAGGCGAAGGGGAAGCACACCGTGGCACGCATCGGTGACGGCGGCGATCTGCTCAAGTGCTCGTTCTGCGGCAAGAGCCAGAAGCAGGTCAAGAAGCTCATCGCAGGGCCCGGTGTGTACATCTGCGACGAGTGCATCGATCTCTGCAACGAGATCATCGAGGAGGAGCTCGCGGAGACCAGCGAGGTGCGCTGGGAGGAGCTTCCCAAGCCCCGCGAGATCTACGAGTTCCTCGACGGGTACGTGGTCGGCCAGGAAGCCGCCAAGAAGGCCCTGTCCGTCGCGGTGTACAACCACTACAAGCGGGTCCAGGCCGGTGAGAACGGCGGCGCGCAGGGCCGCGAGGACGCCATCGAGCTGGCCAAGTCGAACATCCTGCTGCTGGGCCCGACGGGCTCCGGCAAGACCCTTCTCGCGCAGACCCTCGCCCGCATGCTCAACGTGCCGTTCGCCATCGCCGACGCGACGGCGCTGACGGAGGCGGGGTACGTCGGCGAGGACGTCGAGAACATCCTGCTCAAGCTGATCCAGGCCGCCGACTACGACGTCAAGAAGGCCGAGACCGGGATCATCTACATCGACGAGATCGACAAGGTCGCGCGCAAGAGCGAGAACCCGTCGATCACGCGGGACGTCAGCGGCGAGGGCGTCCAGCAGGCGCTGCTGAAGATCCTGGAGGGCACCACCGCCTCGGTGCCGCCGCAGGGCGGGCGCAAACACCCCCACCAGGAGTTCATCCAGATCGACACGACGAACGTGCTGTTCATCGTGGGCGGTGCCTTCGCCGGCCTGGAGAAGATCATCGAGTCCCGGGCGGGCGCCAAGGGCATCGGCTTCGGCGCCACCATCCGCTCCAAGCGGGAGCTGGAGGCCAAGGACCAGTTCGAGGACGTCATGCCGGAGGACCTGGTCAAGTTCGGCATGATCCCCGAGTTCATCGGCCGGCTCCCGGTGATCACCTCGGTGCACAACCTCGACCGCGAGGCCCTGCTGAAGATCCTGGTGGAGCCGCGCAACGCGCTGGTGAAGCAGTACCAGCGCCTGTTCGAACTCGACGGCGTGGAGCTGGACTTCGAGCGCGAGGCGCTGGAGGCCATCGCCGACCAGGCCATCCTGCGCCAGACCGGTGCGCGCGGCCTGCGCGCCATCATGGAGGAGGTCCTCCAGGGCGTGATGTACGAGGTCCCCTCCCGCAAGGACGTCGCCCGCGTCGTCATCACCGCGGACGTGGTCCTGTCCAACGTCAACCCGACCCTCATCCCGCGGGACAGCCGCGGACGCGGGTCGGGAGAGCAGAAGACGGCGTAGCCGCCGTCCGCCCCCGCGCAGGCGAAAGGGCCCCGGTCACCCGACCGGGGCCCTTTCGCGCGGCGCCGTCGCCGCGGGCGTCAGATCTTGACGCGCACGTCCTTGCGGATCTTGGCCGTGAGGTCGGCGGCCCCGGCCAGGTCGGCGCTCTTGCCGGCCATGGTGTCGGCCAGGTCGACGCTGATGATCACCCCGAGGGTGCTGTGGTCGGCCCAGATGCACACCGGCATGCTCATCTCCGAGGGGCCGGAGGAGGCGGCGCCCGAGCCGAGACCGCCGCTCTCGATCCTGGTCTCCTGGCACTTCACGACCGCGCCGTCCAGGCCGGCGGGGGTGAAGCCCTGCGGGCTGCCGACGACCTCCCCTCGCGTCTCCGTGTCCTCGGCGGCGTTCTTCTTCATGCCGGCGAACATCGAGTCGACGACCTTCTCCGGGTCGTCGATCTCGCCGTAGACCCCCATGAACTGGATCATCCTCATGGCCAGCGGGTTGTCCGCGTTCTCGGCCCGGTAGCTCGCGTGGACGTTTTGGGCGTCCTTGACGCCGTACTTCTCGGCCTCCTCGACGTCGCCGCCGCCGAAGCCGCTGCCGAGGCTCTGGCCCTTCTCGTACTCGCCGGCGAGCACGGTCGCCGGCGTCGTCAGCTTGTGCGGTCCGTCGTCGGCGACGTCCGAGCCGCCCCCGCCGCTTCCGGCGAGCACGACGTAGGCGCCCACGGCGATCGCCGCGACGACCGCCACCGCGCCGACGATCAGGCCCGTCTTCTTCGCGCCGCCCGGCGCCGGGGGCTGCGGCATGCCGTAGGGCGCCTGGCCGTACGGGGGCTGCTGGGGCGGCTGGCCGTAGGGCCCGGGCTGCTGGGGCGGCTGGCCGTAGGAACCGGGCTGCTGGCCGTAGGGCCCGGGCTGCTGGCCGTAGGGCGGCGGGGCCTGGGGCGGCACCCCCTGCGGCGGCTGGGGC
>NZ_WYCT01000457.1 GCF_011008945.1 Streptomyces harenosi | reverse complement strand
CGCCCCGTCCGCCCGCCCGTGCCGAACGAGCCGCACGACCCAAGGAGCACACCCCGTGAACACCACGCACCCAAGACCCCGCACCACCCGCGTCGCCCTGGCCGCGGCCCTGGCCGCCGTGCTGCTCGCGGGCACCGCCTGCAGTTCCAAGGCGGACGGGGGCGGCCCCGCCGACGGCGCCGACGGGGTCAGGACCGGCCCCGGAGTCGGCGAGAAGTCCATCAGGCTGGGCGCCCTCACCGACCTGACCGGCCCCTACGCCACCCTGGGCAAGAGCATCGTGCAGGCCCAGCAGATGTGGGCCGACGAGACCAACGCCGCCGGCGGCATCTGCGGGCGCAAGGTGGAGATCGTCGTCAAGGACCACGGCTACGACGTGCAGAAGGCGGTCACCGCGTACGCCGACATCGCACCGGACGTGGTGGCCCTGCCCCAGGTCATCGGCTCCCCGGTGGTCGCCGCCCTGATCGACGACATCGAACGGGACGGCCTGCTGACCTTCCCGCAGGCATGGGCGGCCTCCCTGCTGGGCCGGGACCCCGTCCAGGTCCTCGGCACCACCTACGACCTGGACATGATCGCCGCGGTCGACTTCCTCACCCGTACGAAGAAGGTGGCCGGGGGCGACTCCATCGGCCATGTCTACTTCGAGGGGGACTACGGCGCCAACGCCCTGGAAGGATCCGAGTGGGCCGCCGAGCGGGCCGGGATCAAGGTGATCGGCCAGAAGATCAAGGCCACGGACACCGATCTGACCGCCCAGGTCTCCGCCCTCCGCACGGCCGGGGTGAAGGCCGTCCTGATCAGCGCCGGACCCGCCCAGACCGCCTCGCTCGCCGGTGTGGCGGCCTCCCGCGGACTGCGGGTGCCCATCGTCAGCAGTGCCCCCGGCTACGCCCCGCAGCTCATGAAGACCCCCGCGGCGGCGGCACTGGAGGCCATGGTGCACGTGGTGAGCGCCGCGCCGGCCGTCAGCTCCGACCTGCCCGGGGTGAAGCGGATGGTGGCCTCCTACGGCAAGAAGTACCCCGGCTCCCCGGTCGACTCCGGCGTGCTGTCCGGGTACAACGCGGCCCAGCTCCTCGGCGCCGACCTCAGGAAGGCCTGCGAGAAGGGCAGCCTCGCCCGCGAGGACGTGGTCAAGGCCCACCGCTCGCAGAAGAACGCCGACACCGGCCTGGGCACCCCGCAGGACTTCACCGATGTCGACGCGCCCGCGAGCCGGTCCACGTACGTGCTGAAGCCGGACCGCGAGGCGGTCGGCGGCATGGTGGGTGTGGAGGAGGCGCACCCGGTGCCCGGTGCCGGCGAGTACCTGGCCGCGCGCACCTCCTGAACGCCAACTGCCCTGCCGGGCGGGCGGCTTGGCAGGGCACGCGACCGGTGTGCGCCCTCGTGCGCGGGGGCCCCGGTTGGCCGGGGCCGTTCCGGCGAACGAGGGCTTCCCGCGATGTACTCTTCGTCGTGCCAATGGAGTTGGCGCGGTAAGAAGCCGGAAGCTGGGGGAACGATGCAGACCGAGAAGCGGCTGTCCACGGAGATCGACGCGAACGTGCCGACGGCCGCACGCATGTATGACCACTATCTGGGTGGCAAGGACAACTACGCGGCCGACCGGGCCGCCTGCGAGGAGCTCGACAAGGTCGTCCCCAGCACCCGCCGACTGGCCGTGAACAACCGCCGCTTCCTGCAGCGGGTCGTCAAGACCCTGACGGCGGAGTTCGGCATCCGGCAGTTCCTCGACCACGGCTCCGGGCTGCCGACCCAGAACAACGTGCACCAGATCGCGCAGGGCATCGCCCCCGAGTCGCGCGTCGTCTACGTCGACAACGACCCGATGGTGCTGGTCCACGGCCGCGCCCTGCTGGAACAGAACGAGCGCACCGCCGTCATCCACGCCGACATGCGCGACACCGACGGCATCTTCTCCCATCCGGAGACCCAGCGCCTGATCGACTTCTCGCAGCCGGTGGCCGTGCTGTTCAACTCGGTCTTCCACTGCATCCCCGACAGCGAGAGCGACGGGCCCCCGGCCGTGGTCCGCCGGGTCACCGAGCACCTCGTGCCCGGCAGTTTCCTGGTGATGTGCCAGCTCGTCAGTGAGGACGAGAAGGTCCGTGAGTTCGTCACCGGCTTCATGGACCAGGTGACGCAGGGCCACTGGGGACGCGTCCGGCAGGAGAAGGACGTCGCCGAGTGGTTCGCGGGGATGGAGATCCTGGAGCCGGGTCTGGTCGAGGTCTCCACCTGGCGTCCGGACAACGAGGTGGCCCCCCGCCAGCTGACCCAGGAGTGGATCGAGTTCGGCGGAGTCGGCCGCCTCCTCTAGCGCATCGGCCCGGCAGCGGTCGGGCGACCGGTCCCCGGGGAGCGCGACCGGCTCTCCGGGGGATCGCCGTCCGGCCGGACGGACCGTCTGCCCCTACCGCGTGCGCCGGGCTGCCCGCTCGCTCATCGCTCCGCGGGGTACCGCTGCTCCATCGTCGTGCGCAGCAGGTCCAGGGAAGCGCGCGGGGTGAGGGCCTCGTCGGCGAGCCGGTCGAGTACCAGCCGGTACTCCTCCGTCTCGTCCTGGTCCTCCAGGAAGTTGGCGCTTCTGATGTGCTCCAGGTAGACCACGTCCGGCAGATCGAGGCCGCCGAACCGCAGATAGGTGACCGGTATCGCGGGCGCCGAGGCGTTGGTGACGTTCAGCGGCACGATCTGCAGCGTGACGTTGGGCAGCGCGGCCATGGCGATCAGGTGCGCCAGTTGCTCCCGCATGACCGCGTGGCCGCCCAGGACGCGGAGCAGCACCGACTCGTCGATGACCGCCCAGAGCTGAGGCGCGTCCGCGCGCGAGAGCAACTGCGTGCGCCGCATGCGCAGTTCCACCCGGCGCTGCACCTCGCTCGCGGAGGCGTTCGGCAGGCCGCGCTGGACCACGGCGCGCGCGTAGTCCGCGGTCTGCAACAGGCCGGGGACGTACTGGATCTCGAAGGTGCGGATGGTGACCGCGGCCTCCTGGAGTCCCACCAGCCGCTCGAACCACTCCGGCATCAGCCGCTTGTCGTAGCGCTGCCACCAGCCCGGCTCGCCGGCCCGCTGGAGGAGCTTGAGCAGGACCGACACCTCGTACGGGTCCGTGCCGTACAGCTCCAGCAGCGCGCGGACGTCCTTCTCGGCGGGAGGCTTGCGGCCCTTGCCCGACTCGATGCGGGAGAGCTTGGCCGGGCTGAACCCCAGTCGGCGGGCCGCCTGCTCCTGGGACAGACCGGCGTCCTCCCGGAAACCCGCCAACTGGACGCCGACCAGCATCTTCAGCAGGGTCGGGGCGGGCTCGGAGCGGTCCAGATACGGTTCGAGACGGGAGATGCGATGCGGCTCGGCGGACATCCTGACTCCCAGCAGACCGGCAGACTTGAGAAGCACACTATCGCATTTCGCCGCGAGGCGGCGTACCACCCCTTCTTCACCCCTTGCGCGCGGGGCAGTTGAGCGTGCCGGGACGGTGTGGCCGCCGGGGGCAGCGGGGGCGTACGGAGTCGTGGGGGGCGCACGAAGCGGCGGGAGCGCGGCGGCGGGGCGGGCCCGCGTCCCGCCGGGACCGCCCGCCGCCGCGCCCGGGGGCTCACACCAAGTGGTCGAACTCGCCGTCCTTGGCCCCTGCCAGGAACGCCCTCAGTTCCGCGGCCGTGTAGACGAGCGCGGGGCCGTCCGGATCGCGGGAGTTGCGCATCGCTATGCCTCCTTCGACGGGGGCGACCTCGACACAGTTGCCCTCGGCGTTGCTGTGCCGGCTCTTCATCCAGGAAGCGCCCAGCGAGCTGGCCTTGATTCCGTTCCGCACGGGTGGCACCGCACTCTCCTTGTGCATCGGGGGGCGGACCGCAGCGTGCCGCCACCCACTGTTCCCAGCCGACTTTCGCGCAATTTCTCGTGCAATTGCACGTCGGTGTTGTCAGCGTGGATAATAGCTGTCGGCGTCAACTCGTGTGCTGGCGCCCCCATCTGACGTCGCATCAGGGAGATCCCGTGTCGTCATCCGCGCACCGCACGCTCCCGCCGCAGGGCGGACACGCGTCGCGGGCGAGCGGGGCGACGGCGACCGGCCGGCTTCCGCGCGCCGCGCGACCGGCCCGCCCCCGCTCGCGGCCGCCGACGGCGGCCCCC
>NZ_WYCT01000456.1 GCF_011008945.1 Streptomyces harenosi | reverse complement strand
CAGGCCCCCACTTCCGTACCCCTGGACTGAGACGACCCCCATGTTCCGTACCGCCTTGCGCAACGTACTCGCGCACAAGGCCAGGCTGTTGATGACCGTGCTCGCCGTGATGCTCGGCGTGGCGTTCGTGTCGGGCACCCTGGTCTTCACCAACACCATCTCCGGCGCCCTCCAGAGCAGTTCCGCCAAGGGCTTCGACCACGTCGACGTCGCCGTACAGCCCAAGTACCAGGACGCCGAGGGCGACAAGGTCGGGAAGGCGCCCGCGCTGACCCAGGCGGTGCTCGACCGGAGCGCGAAGGTGCCCGGCGCCGCCTCCGCGGTCGGCGTCGTCGGCGGCTTCACCGCCGTAGCCGACCGGGACGGCAAGCTGATCGGCAACGGCTTCAGCACGCTGGGCGGCAATTACTGGGGCACCGAGGACCCCCGCTACCCCCTGGTCAGCGGCCACGCCCCCAAGGGCCCGGGGGAGATCCTCATCGACTCCGAGACGGCCGGGCGCACCGGCTACCGCGTCGGCGACACCGTGCGCCTGTCCGTCGACGGCCCCGTCCTGACCCCCACCGTGACCGGCGTCTTCACCACCGACGACGGCAATGTCGCGGCCGGTGGCAGCCTCACCCTCTTCGACACGGCGACCGCGCAGAAGCTGTTCGGCAAGCCGGGGACGTACGACGAGATCGCCGTCGAGGCGAAGCCGGGGGTCACCCAGGCCGCGCTCAAGGCCGAGCTGGACCGGGCGCTGCCCGAGGACCTCGTGGAGACCACCACCGGTGAGCAGCTCGCCGAGGACCAGGCGGAGACGATCGCCTCGTCGATGAGCGGCATGCAGCAGTCCCTGCTGGTCTTCGCGGGCATCGCGCTGTTCGTCGGCACCTTCATCATCGCCAACACCTTCACCATGCTGGTCGCCCAGCGCACCAAGGAACTGGCGCTGCTGCGCGCCGTCGGCGCCTCCCGCCGCCAGGTCACCCGGTCGGTGCTGATCGAGGCGTTCGTGGTCGGTCTGGCCGCCGCCGTGGCCGGCCTGGCCGCCGGCATCGGCATCGGGGCGGGGCTGCGCGCCCTGATGGGCTCGCTCGGCGCGACCGTGCCCGACGGGCCGCTGGTGGTCTCCCCCGGCACGGTCGTCTCGGCGTTCGCGGTGGGCGTCCTGGTCACCATGCTGGCGGCCTGGCTGCCGGGCCGCCGGGCGGCGAAGATCCCGCCGGTGGCGGCGATGAGCAGCGTGCACGCCAAGGCGTCGGGCAAGTCGCTGGTGCTGCGCAACACGCTGGGCTCGCTGTTCTCGGCCGCGGGCGTGGCGGTGGTGCTGGCGGCCACCACGATGGGCGGCTCCGACGGGCAGGCCCCCATGGGCCTGGGCGCCGTCCTGCTGATCATCGGCGTGTTCGTCCTGACCCCGCTGCTGTCCCGCCCGCTGATCGCCGCCGCCTCCCCCGTGCTGCGCCTGTTCGGCGTCTCGGGGAAGCTGGCCCGGCAGAACGCGGTGCGCAACCCGCGCCGTACCGCCGCCACCGCCTCCGCGCTGATGATCGGCCTCACCCTCATCACCGGCATGACCGTGATGGCGGGCAGCCTGCAGAAGTCCATCGACAAGATGGCGGCCTCGGCGATCGAGGCGGACTACGTGGTCTCCATGGCCAACGGCAACCTGCTCTCGCCGGACGTCGAGCAGAAGCTGAAGCGGGCCGGCGACGTCACCGCCACCAGCCCGCTGCGCAACTCGCCCTCCCGTATCGGCGGCGAGACCGAGTACCTCACCGGTGTCGACAGCTCCACCATCGGCGAGCTGACCGAACTGAAGGTGACCGACGGCTCCTTCGCGGTGGGCGGCGCCCGGGTGACCGTCGACGACGCCACCGCGAAGCAGCACGGCTGGCGGGCCGGCTCCGCCTTCACCGTCGCCTACGAGGACGGCCGCAAGCAGAAGCTGACGGTCGCGGGCGTCTACGAGGGCAACGAGATGATGCGCGGCATCATGATCGACACCGCGACCCTCGCCCCGCACCAGAGCGACCCGGCCGACATGCAGGTGATGGTCAAGACCTCCGGCGGCGCCTCGGACGCGGCCAAGGACCGGCTGGAGAAGGCGCTGGGCAGCAACCCGGCGATCAAGGTCCAGGACAAGAAGGACCTGTCCAACGAGATCGCGCAGATGTTCACGCTGATGCTGAACATGCTCTACGGCCTGCTGGCCATGGCGGTGATCGTGGCCGTCCTCGGGGTCGTCAACACCCTGGCCATGTCGGTCTTCGAGCGCTCCCAGGAGATCGGCATGCTGCGGGCGATCGGCCTGGACCGCCGGGGCATCAAGCGGATGGTCCGCCTGGAGTCGCTGGTGATCTCCCTGTTCGGCGGGGTGCTCGGCATCGGGCTGGGCGTGTTCTTCGGCTGGGCGGCCGGCGAGCTGCTCGGCACGTCGCTGGCGACGTACGAACTGGTCCTGCCGTGGGGCCGGATGGCCGTCTTCCTGCTGCTGGCGGCGGCCGTGGGCGTCCTGGCGGCGCTGTGGCCGGCGCGGCGGGCGGCCCGGCTGAACACGCTCCAGGCGATCAAGGCGGAGTGACCGCCCCGCCGCGGTGGCACCGCCTGCGCGGCGGCGGTGGCCAACCGGGCGGACCCACCGGTGCGACGAGGCCGTACGGCGGCCGGGGCCCCGCTCCCCTCCCGGGAGCGGGGCCCCGCCCGTTCAGCCGTTCCAGGTGCGGGAGCGCAGCGGCATCCCGGAGCCGCCCGGCTCGGGGGTCTTCACGGCCAGGACCTGGTTGACGCCGATGCGGTTGCGCTCGAAGGAGAGCGCGGAGGCGGCCATGTACAGGCGCCAGACGCGGGCCCGGCCGGGGCTGGTGAGCCGCACGGCGCGCGCCCAGTGGGTCTCCAGGTTGGCGACCCAGCGGCGCAGGGTGAGGGCGTAGTGCTCGCGGATCGACTCCACGTCGCGCACCTCGAAGCCGGCGCGCTCGAGCTGGGTGACGGTGGTGCCGAGGGGCGCGAGCTCGCCGTCGGGGAAGACGTAGGCGTCGATGAACTCGTCCACGCGGTAGGCGGACTCGTCCCTCTCGGGGCGCCGGGCGATCTGGTGGTTCAGCAGCCGCCCGCCCGGCTTCAGCAGCGCGTACAGGTCCTCGGCGTACTCCAGGTACCGTTCGGCGCCGACGTGCTCGGCCATGCCGATGGAGGAGATGGCGTCGTAGGGCCCGTCGGCCACGTCCCGGTAGTCCTGGACGCGGATCTCCACCCGGTCGGTGAGCCCCTCGTCGGCGACGCGCTTGCGGGCGTACGCCGCCTGCTCCTGCGACAGGGTGACCCCGACGACGCTCACCCCGTGCTCGCGGGCCGCGTGGATGGCCATGGAGCCCCAGCCGCAGCCGACGTCGAGCAGCCGCTGACCGGGGGTCAGGCCCAGCTTGCGGCAGACCAGTTCCAGCTTGTCGCGCTGGGCCTCCTCCAGGGTGCCGCCCTCGGACTCCGGAGCCCGCCAGTAGGCGCAGGAGTACACCATGGAGGGCCCGAGGACGAGTTCGTAGAAGTCGTTGCCGACGTCGTAGTGGTGGCTGATGGCCCGTCGGTCGCTGCGCCGGGTGTGCAGATGGCCGCGGACCCGGCGGACCTCCTCGCGGGGCGGCGGGGGCGGCAGCGCGGGACCGGCGAGCCGCACCAGTCCGCGTACGGCGGCCCGGACCTCCGGGTCGCGCAGCGCCTGGCCGAGGCCGCGGGCGTCCTCCCCGCGCTCCCAGATCTGGCCGGCGAGCAGGTCGAGCGCCTCGTACAGGTCCCCCTCGATCTCCAGCTCACCGGCCACCCAGGCGCGGGCCAGGCCCAGTTCGCCCGGCTTCCACAGCAGCCGGCGCAGGGCGCGGCGGTCGCGTACCACCAGCACCGGCGCGCCCGGCGGGCCCGCCTGCGAGCCGTCCCAGGCGCGGATGCGCACCGGAAGCGGCGTTCCCAGCATTTGCTCGACGAGCCCCTTCAGCCGCGGCGCGGCGTCGGCCATGGCGTACACCTCCGTGACGGGCGATCCCGGAATGTTGCGACACCACGTAAACATCTGCGCGGGCGCGGCGCAGTCCCGCATCCGGGTCATGGCCGGGAAAAAAAATCAGGTGCGGAGGCCATCCGTCTCCCGGGCCGGCAGGGGCCGGGAGACGGCCCCTGCCGGCC
>NZ_WYCT01000455.1 GCF_011008945.1 Streptomyces harenosi | reverse complement strand
GGTGGGGTGGGTGGCGTGGGCGTCGGCGAGCACCCGCTCGTCGAGGCGGTGCGCGTCGTACGGGCAGAGGATGGTCACCGTACGGCCCTGGAAGGCCGCGTTGATGAGGGCTTCGTGCTGGACGCAGGCCGGGTACTCGGTGTCGCTGCGGCCGGCCCAGATCGGCTCCCCGATGATCCGCACCCGCCGGCCCTCCGGCTGGGCGTCGGCGAAGGCCCGCAGCACACCGGGGATGATCCGTCCGGGGTTGCGCCCGGCCTCCCGCATGTCGAGCATGCGCACGCCGTCGGCGGCGTCGCCCAGCGCCTCGCGGATCAGCGCCAGCCGCTCGCCGGGGACGGCGACCGCCACCGGCTCCCCGGCGGCCAGCCCCTCGCGCACGAAGGGGACGGTGCCCCGGAGGTACTCCTCGTCGTCGCGGTAGAACAGGGCGGGGTGGACGAAGGGATCGACGGGTCCGGCGGCTGCCGGCGCGCCGGGGTGCGGGAGGGACCCGGGAGCCCGCGCGGACCCGGCGGGCTCGGCGGACCCGGCGGACGGGGAGGGCTCGGCCACGGCACTCATGACAC
Organism: Streptomyces harenosi; assembly: GCF_011008945.1. Taxonomy (GTDB): domain Bacteria; phylum Actinomycetota; class Actinomycetes; order Streptomycetales; family Streptomycetaceae; genus Streptomyces; species Streptomyces harenosi. Next base: position 3,670 of record NZ_WYCT01000455.1, on the reverse strand, counting down.
CGACACCTCGATCGCCGGCTGGCCGGGCCAGAACAGCTCCAGCACCCGTGGCACCACGTGCGGCGGCCGGTGCAGGACGAACCGCGCGCCGGCCGGGAGCCGCTGAGCGGCTGCCACCACGGCGCCGACACCGGCGACGTCGACGAATGTCACGCCGGACAGCTCCAGGTAGTACACGTCCTCACCCTCAAGCACCGCCTGTTCCAGCGCGTCTTCCCATATGCCGCGCGTCGACAGGCCCACCTCGCCCGCCATCCGCACGCCCGCGCGCCCGGTCAGCGGGGACACCGTCAAGCCCGGTGCCGCCACGGCGGACCGGGACGGCGCCTCGTGCTGAGTGCCCACCTTGGTCTCTCCCATGCTCCCCGACCAGGCGCCCCTACCCATCACGGACCCCTTCACACCCGCCGATTCTCCACCAGCGGCCCGCGGCGGCTCCGGCGGGGCCCCCTACCCCGCCCGGGGCGGGCCATTCCCCGCCGAGGTGTACTCCCGCCCGCGGCGGGCAGGCGCACTCCCGACGGGGGGCAAGGGACGTTGCGGAAGGTCCGCCGAGGACCGACGAGGACCGACAAGGCGGTGACATGACCTCAGCGGCACCACCGCGTCTGGCGGGGAAGCTGACCACCCTGGTGATCGAGGCCCGCGTGGACGGGCACCGGGCCCTGCTCGCGCCGCGGGGCGAGCTCGTGCACGGCTGCGCGGACACCCTGGCCGAGGCCCTGGCCCGGCTGCCGGCCGGCCTCGCGCGGGTCGACCTGGACATGACGGGCGTGTCCTTCATGGACACGGCCGGACTGCAGTTCCTGGACGTGCTCAACGACCACAGTCACCGCCGCGCCGTGCCGGTGACGGCGACGAACTGGAACGGCCAGCCGCGCCGCATCCTGGAGCTGGCCGGCCTGGACACCACCGATCCCCTGCGCTCCACGGCCCACCGGTCCCCGTGCCCGCGGCCCGGCCCCGGCCTCCCGGGGGTCCCGGCCCCGGCCCGCTCCGCGGTGGCGCTGGAGCGCTCGGAGCGGCTGCACGACCTCGAGGCGGAGGTGGAGCAGCTCCGGCACGCGATCGCCTCCCGTCCGGTCATCGACCAGGCCCGCGGCATCCTCATGGCCACCCACGGCTGCACCTCCGAGGAGGCCTGGCACCTGCTGCGCGAGACGTCCCAGTTGTCCAACACCAAGCTGCGCACGGTCGCCGACGCGATCACCTCCAGCGCCGGGACCGGCGGCCCGCCCCTGCCCGCGGCGCTGCGCGCGGCCCTGCGGACGGCGGCGGCCCGGCTGCGCCGCTAACGCCCGCCCGGCGGCCCGGCGCCGCGGTTTGCGCGGGAGGGCGCCGGGTACCCGGCGGCGGCCCGGTCGGGAGGCCCGACCGGGCTCATACGGCACACCGCCGCCGAGGAGATTCCCTATGGGCTTCAACCCCCTCGAACACCAAGGCATTCCCCTGGAGCGCCAGCTGCGCAACTGGCGCGAACTGAACGTGGAACCCGTCGATCCCGACCACGGCGACCCGTACACCAAGTGCCGTGTCATCACGATGAACGGCATCGAGGTCGAGGCGATCCTCTTCAGCCACCAGTTCGCCCGCCACTGTCCCGACCCCGAGGTCAAGCGGCAGCTCGCCGAGGTGCGCTACATCGAGCACCAGCAGCAGAAGGCCGTCAACTGGCTGCTGCCGGGCCTGTCCTCCGTGCTGGAGACCACCATCGCCTACGAGCAGGTGGCGGTCGACCTCACCGGCTGGGTCGCGCGCCACGAGCCCGACCCCTATCTGAAGCAGGCGTACGAGTTCGGCGTCCTGGAGGACTTCGACCACCTGTACCGGTACGCCAACCTGTACGAGATGATCGAGCACCGCAAGGCGGAGACGATCGTCGACGGGCTGACCGAGGTCATGCCGGGCCGGCCCACCAAGTTCCACCACCGCAACCCGGTCGACAACGTGCGCGAGCCCTACGACCGCACGAAGACCGATCCGCTGTCCAAGCTGCACGCGCTGACCATCATGTCGGCGGAGCAGCAGACCATGAACTTCTACATGAACGTCGGCCCCCAGTACATGGAGCCGATCGCCCGCCAGCTCTACCAGGAGATCGGGCTCATCGAGGAGGAGCACGTCACGCACTACGAGTCGCTGGTCGACCCGGGCGAGACGTGGTGGGAGCAGCTCGTCAACCACGAGTACAACGAGTGCTACCTGTACCACTCGTTCATGGAGCAGGAGTCCGACCCGAAGGTGAAGGCGGTCTGGGAACTCCACCTGAACATGGAGCTGGAACACCTGCGTATCGCCTGCGATCTGATGCGCCGCCACGACGGCCGGGAACCGGCGGAGATCCTCGCCCCCGAGCTGCCGAACGTCCTCACCTTCGAGGAGAACAAGCAGTTCGTCCGCAATCTGCTGGACACCCAGATGGACCTGACCACCCTCGGCACCGGTTACGTCCGCGACGCGCACGAGCGGTTCGAGCGGATGCAGGAGCAGATCCACGGCGGCGAGGAGCCCCCGAGCGAGCGGGTGATGGCCCAGCACCGGGAGATGTTCGGCCGCGAGTACCGCCTGGAGACCGAGGGACCGCACCCCGACGTGGCGTCCCGGGAGAAGGACTGACATGGCCGGCATCACCGCGAGCGACGCCGACGTCGTCGCTCTCCTCATGCGCCAGCACGGCGAGATCCGCAACCTCTTCGACGAGGTGGAACGGACCGGCGGCGACGAGCGCCGGGCCGCCTTCCGCCGCCTGGTCCAGCTCCTCGCCGTCCACGAGACGGCCGAGGAAGAGGTGGTCCACCCCTTCACCCGCGCCGCCGTGACGGACGGCGGGAAGATCGTGGACGACCGGCTGGCCGAGGAGCGCGAGGCCAAGGAGGTGCTGTCCCGGCTGGACGGCATGGACCCCGACGACCCGAAGTTCCTGCCCGGGCTGCTGGCCCTGCGCCTGGACGTGATGGCCCACGCCCGCGCCGAGGAGCGCTACGAGTTCAACCACATCCGCCGCAGCGCCGACAAGGCCCGCCTGGCCTCCATGGCCACGGCCCTGCGCGCGGCGGAGGCGATGGCCCCCACCCACCCGCACCCCGGCACCGAGTCCGCGGCCAAGAACATGGCGCTGGGCCCGATCGCCGCGGTCATGGACCGCACCCGGGACGCGGTCCGCAAGGCCATGGGCAAGGACGGGTGACGTACCGCCGCGCGGTCGCCGGTGGAGCCCTGCTGGGGATCGGCCTCGCCGCCTTCGTCGACGAGGCCGTCTTCCACCAGGTGCTCCACTGGCACCACTTCTACGACCGCTCGACGCCCGGCGCCGGTCTGGTCTCCGACGGGCTGCTGCACGCCGGGAGCTGGCTGGCGACGGTGGCGGGCCTGGTGCTCTACGCCGACCTGCGGCGCCGGGGCGGCCCGCCGCGCCCGGCCTGGTGGGCCGGGGTGTGCCTGGGCGCGGGCGGCTTCCAGTTGTTCGACGGGATCGTCGACCACAAGCTGCTGCGCGTCCACCAGATCCGCTACGGCGTGGACCTCGCCCCGTACGACTGGGCCTGGAACGCGGCCGCGGTCCTGTTCCTGGTCGCGGGCCTGCTCCTGTGGCGCCGCGCCCGCCGTACCGCCCGCTCCCCCCGCCGGGGCCGCCTGCCGGGCCTGCGCGGCTGACCTCCCGGGGCCGGCC
>NZ_WYCT01000454.1 GCF_011008945.1 Streptomyces harenosi | reverse complement strand
CCACGGCGACGCCGGCCCCGACGCCGCCCGCGGCCTCCGCACCGCCGCCCGCACCCTCTGCCAACCACCCGGCCCCGGCCGGTGGCGGTGGCGGCGGGGGATCGCTGGCGAACACCGGTGTGCCCGGACTCGCGGAGCTGATCGGCGTCGTCGGTCTGCTGGTGGGTGCGGGCCTGATGATCGCGTTCGTGACCCGGAACCGTCACGCCCGGCACCACTGAACGCACGCACCACGGTGATCCGCCCGTCCGATCCGCATGGCGCGGACGGGCGGATCACGCCTCGGCCGGTCCACGAGGGCCGGCCCCGGCGTCGTCCGCCACCGGAACCGCCCGGACACCGCAGCGAGCCCGTGGCGGCCGGACGGTCCGGTGATCGAGAAGGGTGAATCCGAGAGTGCCAGTGTCGAACCGCGCGCGGAGCGTCAGAGTCCGGCAAGCCCCACCGGGTAGCCCGGCCGCCCGCCGCCGGTGGCCGCGGTCGCGCCGGGCCGCGGCCGTCCTCGCCGTCGCGGCGGCCGCGGTGGCGGCGGTGGCCGCCTTCCTGATCGCCGACGGCGGCTCCGGCGACGGCGGTCCGCGCCCGCTGACGGCGGACGAGGCGAGCCGGCTGGCGATCACGCGGTTCCGCAACTACCAGGCGAAGGGCCGCGCGGTGACCATCACCGTGCCGGGCACCGCCGGCGAGCTGACCGTCACCGGGTCCGTCGACTACCGGCGCAAGGTCGGTTACGGCGTGGTGCACGGGATGGGGCGCGGCGAGTCCAGCGACGGGCTGATCCGGTGGACGCCCACCTCCGTGCACGTCCGCCCGATGACGGACGCCCCGGCGCACGCCCCCGCGTCGCCGCCCCGCTCGGGCTGGTACGACCGCCCGCTGCTGTCGTCCGGCAGCGCGCTGGACACCTCCCTGTCCATCGCGCTCCGACTCGGCGCCGACCGGCCGGACAACGCCGAGCTGCTGCCGCAGAACGGCGCCGCCTGGTGGGGGCGGGAGCAGGTGGACGGGCGCCGGACGGACGTCATGGCCGGGCCGTCCTCCCCCCACCGCTCCGGTACGGCGGGCAACGTCCGCTACTGGATCGGCTCCGACGGCACCATGTACCGGGTCCGGGCCCGCGTGGGTTCGCAGCCGGAGCCGGTGGTCATCGAATTCGACACCCACACCTACGTTCCGGTCGAGCCGGTGCCCGGAGCCACCCCGTCCCGGTAGCCGCTGCTCAGGACGTCCGCACCCGTGCGTGCCGGGCGAGCAGGGAGGCCGGCGGCAGCCGGATGCCGTCCGTCTCCGGCAGGTCCGGGACGGGCGGGACGACGGTCGCGCCCGCGGTGGCGGCGCCGGGGAACTGCGGCTGCGGTGCGGGCGCCGCGACCTCGGTGAACGGGATGCCGCCGGGTGCCGTCGGCGCCGCCCAGGTGCCCCCCGGCGAGGACGACCCGGCCGGGAGCGGGCAGGCCGCGGCCGTCGCGAGCCGGGCGGGCACGGTGGTGCGCAGCTCGTTGTCCCGCAGGCAGTTGCCCCGCCCCCGGGTGGCGGTGGGGAACGTCCAGCCGACGTCGACGCCGTTGCCGGTGAACGAGTTGCCCACGATCTGGTTCCCGGCCGGAGGGATGTCGGAGGTCGCGGTGATCACCAGCCCGGCGTTGCGGTGGCCGGCGACGCGGTTGCGGAGGAACCGGTTGTCGCTGCCGCCGTCGATGCCGGCGCCGATGCCCCACCCGCCGTCGGCCTGCTCCGGGGTGTCCGCCCGCTGGTTGGCGGCGATCAGGTTGCCCGCGATGACGGAGCCCTTCTGCGGGAGCAGTTTCTCCTGGTGGTTGGAGTTGGTGGTGAGCCCGACCCGGTTTCCGACCAGGCGATTGCGGACCACGTACATGTCCTCGCTGGCGTTGGTGCCTTCGTAACCGACCGCGTTGAGTTCCGCGACGTTGTCCCGCACCACGATGTTGCACGGCTTGCACTGGCCGACATAGATCCCCGAGTCGGCGCCGCCCGAGGCGTACGAGTGGGCGATGACTCCGTTCTGCGCGGAGAACGCGTAGATGCCGTACAGCCCGTTGCGGGTCGCGGTCACGTGGGAGACCAGGAACGACTTCAGGAAGGTGACGGGCTCGTCGCCGGTGTCGTAACCGTCGCTTCCCCCCGGCAGACCGGCGGCCGCCTTCGCCGAACCGGTGACCAGGACCCCGTTCTGGGTGTTGTTCCGCACGGTCAGGTTCTCCACGGCCACGCCGGGCGCCGAGACGACGACGCCGTTCGGCTGCTGCAACCGCCCGTCGATGACGACCCGGTCCCGGGACAGCCCGCGCAGGGTGATGCGCGCCGTGTCGATCCGCACCGACTCGTGGTACACACCCGGCGCGACCAGCACCAGATCACCGGGGCGGGCCAGGGACACCGCGTCCGAGATCGTCGGGGCGTCGGCAGGCACCCGGATCGTCACCCGCGCACCGGCCGGACGCCGGCCATCGCCCGATCCGCCGTCACCACCGCAGCCGGCCGCCAGGGTCAGCGTGCCCACCACCGCCGCCAGCACGCGCAGAGCTAATCGAGGCATGATCCCAGTCTGGCACGGTGTCCGATTCTCCGCCGGAAAACCGGAGTTGACCTGCGGGTGTGCCGCGGGTGTGGCACCCTGCACCCCATGCGCCGAGCCGATCACCGCCCGACACGCCGCAGGTTCCTGGAGGTCAGCGGCGCCATGACGGCCGCCGGTCTGACCACCGGCCTGGGCGGGTGCACCCCGGACTCCGCCCGCCCGGGCCGGCGGTCCCCCGCCCCAGGGGCCACACCGGTGCCGGTCCCGGCGACGGGCCGCCATCAGGCGGGCATCACGCTCCCCCAGCCGGCCCAGCGCCACCTGCTCGCCGTGGTGGCCGACCTCGATGCCACCGTGGCGCCCGGCCCCCTGCTGGCCGAACTCGGCGAGACCATCCGCACCCTCACCGCGGGGACCGACAGGCGGCTGCTGGGCCTGCCGCCGGGCGACCTCACCGTGACCGTCGGCGTGGGGCCCCGGCTGGTGCGCGCGGCCGGTGCCGCGCTGCCCGGCGCGGCCGACCTCCCGCGGTTCTCCCGCGAGCGGATCGCCCCGCAGGCGCGCGGCGGTGACCTGCTGCTGCAGATCTGCGCGAGCGACGCGCCGCTCCTGCCGGTGGTCGCCGCCGCGCTCGCGGACCAGGCCGGTGACCGCCTGCGGGAACGCTGGCGCCAGTCCGCCCACCGCGGCGCGCAGGTGTCCGTGGGCAACGGCCTCACCGCGCCGCGCAACCCCCTCGGCTTCATCGACGGCATCGTGGGCCCGCACACGGCCGCCGAACAGCGACGCGACCTGTGGCTGGCGGGGCCGCCCGAGGTCGCCGGCGGCACCCTGGCCGTACTGCGGCGGATGGAACTGGACCTGCCGCGGTTCGCGGCCCTGTCCGTGGCCGAACAGGAGGCGGTCCTCGGGCGGCGCCGGGCCAGCGGTGTCCCCCTCTCCGGCGGCACCGCCGCCTCGGGCCCGGCACTCGGGGCCAAGACACCGGACGGGCGCTATCTCGTCCCCGCGGACGCGCACGTGCGCAGGGCGCACTCCAGCGTGGTCGGGGTGGGGCTCATGCTCCGCCGCTCCTACAGCGTCGACGAGCCCGCCCCCGGCCTGTTCTTCATCAGCTTCCAGAACGAGCTGCGGACCTTCACCGCCACCCTCGCCCACATGGAGACCGCCGACGCGCTGCTGCCCTTCACCACCACGACCGCCGGCGCGACCTTCCTGATCCTCCCCGGCTTCGACCGGCGGCACCCGCTCGGCTCCCGCCTGTTCGGCTGAGCACGGCCGGCCCGCCGGGCGGACGAGACCGGCCTGCCCGGTCAGCCCACCTGGACCCTAGGGGAGGGTCCATTTCTGGTTGGGGCCGGTGTGGCAGGTCCACAGGTGGACGGGGGTGCCGTCGTTCCAGGTGGCGCCGGAGGCGTCGAGGCATTTGGCGGAGTGGGGGTTGCGCAGGGTGCCGTCGGGGTGGGGGGTCCACTGCTGTGCGGCGGTGCCGTTGCAGGTCCACAGCTGGACCTTGGTGCCGTCGGCGGTGCCGGCGGCGGAGACGTCCAGGCATTTGCCCAGTGCGGTGAGGGTGCCGCCGGGGGTGGGGGTCCAGTGCTGGGCGGGGGTGTCGTTGCAGGTCCAGATCTGGACCTTGGTGCCGTCGGCGGTGTGTGCGCCGTCGACGTCGAGGCACTTGCCGCCCACACCCCGCACCGC
>NZ_WYCT01000453.1 GCF_011008945.1 Streptomyces harenosi | reverse complement strand
GCCCACGCCGCCGCCTCCGCACCCGGGCCCGCCGCCCGAGCCCTCCCCGTCGCCGATCCCGCCGGGACCGGAGCCGGTGCCGAACCCGGAACCGGGGCCGCCGCTCGGCTGAGCCGCCCGCCTACCCGGTGGCCGCTCACGCCACCGCCCGCCGGCCCGGTGCTCACCGCGGCCGGCGGGACGGTCCGCGGCGTCCATGCGGCTTTCACGCATCCCTGTTCGGCGTGTCCGGCCCAAGGCGTACCGGGGTCGGCCGCCCCGGCGGGCACTGTTTTCCAGGGGAGAGGGGACCTGGCGGGGCCCCACCGACCCGGTAGGACGCCGATCCGGCCGTACGGCGTCGTTTCCACGCCACTTGTCATGCCGGAGCGGCCGATTGCCGTCTTGTCACCGCCGGTTCGCGCCGCATACTTTTGCCCCTCCTGACGCAGTGTCGAGGGGGATCGTCCATGGCCGTACGCGGCCGGCACCGCCGGTATCAGCCGAACAGGATCAACCGCGCTTCACTCACCGTCACGGCGAGTGGCGCCGGCATAGCGCTGCCGTTCATCGGCACCGGCACCGCCCAGGCGGCCGACGTGAAGACCTGGGACCAGGTCGCGGCCTGCGAGTCGACCAACGACTGGAACATCAACAGCGGCAACGGGCACTACGGCGGCCTGCAGTTCACCCAGTCCACCTGGGAGGCGTACGGCGGCACGCGGTACGCGCCGCGTGCGGACCTGGCCACCAAGGACCAGCAGATCGCCGTCGCCGAGAAGGTGCTCGACGGGCAGGGACCGGACGCCTGGCCGGTGTGCTCGGACCGGGCCGGACTGACCCGGGGCGGCGGCGAGCCGGACATCCGCCCGGCCGGAGGCACGGGGGAGACGAAGCAGGAGCGCGACGGCGTCCGCTCCGGCAGGTCGGCCACCCGTGGCCCGGTCCAGGACGTGCGGCCCCAGACGCCACCGCAGTCCCGGGCCGGTCAGGCCGAGATGTACACGGTGATCACCGGCGACACGCTGTCCGGTATCGCGGAGGCCGAGCGCGTCGAGGGCGGTTGGCAGGGGCTGTACGCCGCCAACCGCCGCACGGTCGGAGCGGACCCCGACATGATCCTGCCGGGCCAGCGGCTGAGGCTGGACGGGGAGGCCGCGGACGTCCGCTCCGGCCGCCAGGGGAGCGGCCGCCTCGTCTCCCCCGAGCGGAAGGCGACGCCGGACAGCGGGCGCGGCGGCGCCGACCGCGAGGACAGGAAGACCGAGAGACCCAAGAGCGAGAGCACCAAGACCGAGAGACCCAGGACCGAAAGACCCAAGACCGAGAGCAGGAAGACCGAGAGCAGGAACCGGAGCCAGAAGAGCGGCGGCGAGAAGGCCCGGGAACGGTCGGTCAAGGAGAACAAGAGCAGCGAGCGCAAGGTCACCAGCGGCCACGCGGTCGTGGCTCCCGTCGACGCCGCTCTGGGCACGCCCTACCGCAAGGCGGGCTCCTCCTGGTCGAAGGGGTACCACACCGGCGTCGACTTCCCCGTGCCCACCGGCACCTCCGTGAAGTCGATCGCGGCGGGCCACGTCGTCAGCGCCGGCTGGGGCGGTTCCTACGGCTACCAGGTGGTGATCCGGCACACCGACGGCCGCTACAGCCAGTACGCGCATCTGTCGGCGATCTCCGTCAAGGACGGGCAGTCCGTCGGCGCCGGGCAGCGCATCGGCCGCTCGGGGTCCACCGGGAACAGCTCGGGCCCGCATCTGCACTTCGAGGTGCGGACGGGGCCCGGCTTCGGCTCGGACATCGACCCGCTCGCCTATCTGCGGGCCGGCGGGGTCAGAATCTGAGGTCGGTCCGGTGCCGGTCGAGCACCGGCACGCACAGGCCGCCGTAGAACGGACCACAGGACGGCAGGGGAGCGTCGAGCGCCGACGGCTCCCCGAGCCCGTCGGGGCCTTCCTGCGCGTCGTCCAGGAAGGCCGGCGCCGCCGGGGCGGGCACGGAGATGTTCCCGTGCGGCGCGGCGGCGAGCCGCAGGGGACGTCCCGGGAGGAGGTCTTCCCCGGCCGGTCCCGCGGGGGCCGCGATCGCCGCCGTGTCACCCGCGGCCGGAGCCGTGCCGGGTGCGGCGGCCGTCCCCGTCCCGCCCGGCATCACGGTCCTTGCGGAAGCGGAAGCGGAAGCGGAAGCAGAAGCGGAAGCAGCAGCCGACGCGGAGCCGGCCGTGGCCGGTGCCGCGTCCCGGTCCGCCACCGCCCCGCTCCCGCCCGCGGTCCCGCCCCGCGGCGCGGCCTCCCGCTGTGTGCGCGCGATCCGCTCCGTCGTCAGCAGGATCAGCCCCCCGGCCGCCACGACACCGCAGCCCAGCGCCAGGACCGTTCCCGTCGTGCCGTAGCGGAAGGTCTCGCCGAACAGCGTGATGCCGACCGCCGCCGCCAGCACCGGGTTCACCACGGTGAGCGTGGCCAGCGGAGCCGCGAGACCGGCCCCCTTGTAGGACGCCTGGGACAGCAGCATCCCGGACGTGGCGAAGACACCGATGACCGCCAGGGAGGGCAGGTCCGCCGCCGTCACGCCGCCCGTCCAGTCGACGGCGACCAGCTTGGTGAAGACCGAGGACATGCCGAAGGCGATGCCGGACGCGGTCGCCAGCAGCATGCTGCGCACCGCCGGATGCCGGTGCGCGGCCCGGCCCGCGATCATCAGCGCCACCACCGCACCGCCGGTGACGAGCGCGACGGCCATCCGCTCGGCGGTGGCCAGCGACTGCGCCTGCGAGGTGCCGACCAGGGAGAGCAGGCCCGCCAGGCCCACGGTCGCCATGAGCGCGCCCCGCCAGGCGGCCGCGCCCGCCCTGCGGCCCACGAACAGCGCCGCCATCGGCAGCGCGAACACGATGGTCAGCGCCCCGAGCGGCTGTACGAGGCTCAAGGGGCCGTAGGCGAGAGCGACGACGTGCAGCAGTCCGCCGAGGCCGTTGAGCGCGACCGCCGCCCACCAGCTCGGGCGGCGCAGGGGCGCGTACTGCCGCTCGGGCGAGGACTCCGCGACCCGTTCCTGCACGATCGCGCCGCCCGCGTACGCCACGGCGGAGACGAGCGAGAGCAGGACGGACAACGCGAGGGCGCTCATCGGCTGCTCCTCTGCGTGCGGCCGGGGCCCGGGGCCCGGTGCGGCGTACGGTCGGCGTTCATACCCCCACGATGCCGTCCGGCGCTCGCGCCGTCGTCGTCCCTGAGCACACAGTGGCTCCTACTCCCGGTGGAGTAGGAGCCGGGCGCCGTCATCCCCTGGGTGGGCACCACCGGCGGCCCGTCCCCGCGCGCGGCCCCCCGCCCCACCGCCCACCGTGTCCCCGGCGGCCCCGCGGAGCCGTGCGCGAACCCGGCGCCGCGGCCGGCACGGTGGGCGGCGGGACCCGGTGCGAGGGGTGGCCGGGGCCGCAGGTGACGGGCGGCACAGACCGCGCCCCGGGGACCCGGTATGACTCTCCCCGTGGACCTCGACCCCCGACTCGCCGCCCTCCGCTCCCTCGGCGGCTTCTTCGTCCTGCGCGCCTGCGGACCGCCGCCCCGCCCGCTCGGGCCGCTGGCGCAGGCGTACGGGGCGAAGACGCCGAAGACCCGCCGGGACCCCCTGGCGTTCCGCGTCCGCAAGGTGGGGGCGGCCCTGCGCGCCCCCGAGCCCCGCGTCGCCGCCTCGGTGGCCCACCTGGGGCTCGCGGCCCGGCTGTGGTCCGCCGCCCTCGGCTGCGCCGCGCTGTACGGCCGGATCCCCGATCTCGACTCGCGTCTGCTGCACTGGGACCCCGACGCCGCGGCCCCCGACGACCTGTGGCTCACCGAGGTACGGCCGCTGCCCGGCGACGCGGGCACCGTCGCGGACGCCGTGCTCCGCGCCCACCTGGAGCCGCTGGAAACCGCCCTGCGCGCCCGGTACCGCGTCGCGGCGGGCCTGCTGCGCGGCAACGCCGCCTCCGCGCTGGCCGGGGCCGCCCGCGAACTGGACCGCTGGGCCCGCGCTCACGGACGGCCCGGCACCGCGGCCCGCGCCCGGGACCTGGCCGCCGAACTGCTCGGCCACCCCCTGCTCGCCGGCACCGGCACGCTCACCGGCACCGCCTTCCGCCGCCGCAGCTGCTGCCTGTACTACCGCGTGCCCGACGGAGGCGTCTGCGGCGACTGCTGCTTCACCGCCCCCTGTCTCTCATACACATCT
>NZ_WYCT01000452.1 GCF_011008945.1 Streptomyces harenosi | reverse complement strand
CGCCGGGTCCGCGCCGTTGGCGCCGGGGCGGGGCTTGGCCCAGGACGCGGCCAGCGCGGACTCCGGGGCGGGCGCCCGGACGGTGGTGGCGCGCATGTCGGCGACGCGCGGGCCGGGGCCGATCGGCACCTGCGCGCCGGCCAGCCGGACCGGTCCGGTGCCGGGGGACCCGGTGGGCTGCGGCACCGGCGCGGGCACCGCCGGCGGCGCGGGCGCCGGGACCACCGGGTCGTGGGACGGCGGCGGCGGGACGGCGGGCCGCGGGACCGCTCCCGCGTTGCGGGCGCCGCCGCCCTGGGTCGCCGGGCGGCCGTTGCGGCGGGCCTCGATCAGGCTGACGGCCCGCTCGGGCAGCCACGCCGACGCCGTACCGCTGTCGTCGGTGCCGGAGCCGAACAGGTGCGGCGCGAGCTGGGCCTGGAGGTCGGCGGGGGTGGGGCGGGCCGCCGGCTCCATCTGCATACAGGACTCGATCAGCGGGCGCAGCTCGTCGGGGAGCCCGTCCAGGTCGGGCCCCTCGCGCAGCAGCATGAACACCGTCTCCACCGGGTTGGCGCCGTGGAAGGGGGCGTGCCCGGTGGCGGCGAAGACCAGGGTGGAGCCGAGGGAGAAGACGTCGCTGGCGCCGGTGACGCTGCGGGAGTCCTTCGCCTGCTCGGGCGACATGTAGGCGGGGGTGCCCACGGCGACGTTCGTCATCGTCAGACGGGTGTTCGACACGCCGGAGGCGATACCGAAGTCGATCACGCGGGGGCCGTCCTCGACGACGAGGACGTTGGACGGCTTCAGGTCGCGGTGGACGAGCCCGGCGCCGTGGATCGACTGGAGCGCCTCCGCGACGCCCGCCGCCAGCCAGCGCACCGCCTGCGCCGGCAGCGGGCCGCACTCGTTCACTATCTCCTCGAGGGAGGGCGCGGGCACGTAGGCGGTGGCCAGCCACGGCACGGCCGCGCGGGGATCGGCGTCGACCACGGCCGCGGTGTAGAAACCGGAGACCGCGCGGGCCGCCTCCACCTCGCGGGTGAAGCGGACCCGGAAGAGCTGGTCCTCGGCGAGTTCCGTCCGGACCGTCTTGATCGCCACGCGCCGGCCGGACGCCGAACGCGCCAGATAGACCAGCCCCATGCCGCCGGCCCCCAGCCGTCCCAGCACCTCGAACGGCCCGATCCGCCGCGGATCGTGCTGCGTAAGCTGATCCACCACTTGCCTGCCACCTCCCCGTACGAGCCGCGCCACCCACATATGTAACGCGGCCGAAGTGCAGCGTCTCACCACCGCACCGCCGTGGCGGCACGCACCCTGATTCTTCCTGTCCGGGCCGCTGGTGGCGAACCCGGTGAGGAAAGGGATGTCCGGCACCCTATAGGGATATATGCCACGCGGGGAGGGGGCGGTGCGGCGGCGGCCCGCGGCGGGCCCGGCCGTTCAGCGCTCCAGCAGCGCGAACGAGGCCCCCTGGTCGTCGCCGACCACCGCCACCCGCCCGTAGGACGTGGTGAACGGCGGCACCTGCACCCGGCCCCCGAGCCGGGTGACCGCGCCCACGGCGGCGGCGCAGTCCGTCACGCGGAAGTGGACGAGGAAGTGGGGCGGCATCTCGGCGGGGAAGACGGCGGAGACCTGGGCGCGGCCGAAGTCCGGTTCTGCCTCGGGGCCGAAGAGCGCGTCGTGGAAGAGGCCGCCGTAGAAGGCGTTGGCGGCCTCGGTGTCCGTCGTGTACAGCTCGGCCCAGGTGAAGGTGCCCGGCTCGTGCCGCCGCCCGAAACCGGGGTGCCCGGCGGGCTGCCACAGCCCGAAGACGGCACCCTGCGGATCGGCGGCCAGGGCGGCGGTGCCCAGGGCGCCGACCGGCACGGGGGTGCTCACGATCTGCCCGCCGGCCCGCTCGATCCGCCCGGCCAGCGCCCGGGCGTCGGGGGTCGCGAAGTACACCGTCCACACGGTGGGCAGCCGGCCGTCCGGCTTCTGCGCGAGGCCGGCGACGGGTGCGCCGCCCAGCCGGGCCCACACCGGTGACCCGGGCGCCCGGCCCCGGCCGCCCGCGGCCGGGGCGTCCCGGGCGTCCCCGGCGTCCCGGACGTCCGGGCGGTCCTCGAAGGCCCACCCGAAGAGCTCGCCGTAGAAGCGCTTGCCCGCCTCCACGTCGGGGAGCTGCGCGTCCACCCAGCACGGGACGCCCTCCGTGTCACCGCCCTCCGCGGCCCGGGAGGCGCTGTCACCAGATGCCCTGTTTTCGGCCATGTCGCCAAAGTAACCGCGCCGCGCGCACCGCGCAGACCAGGCACACCAGCCCCTTCGCGGCCCCGCACCCCATTTGCAGTCGGCCGAATAGCGCCCACAAGCCCCCTCGGTAAGCTGACGGCATGACAGGACAAGTGCGTACCGTCGACGGCCGCGTGGCCGGCCGGCGTGGGCAGGCGACCCGGCAGAAGCTGCTCGACTGCCTCAGCGACATGCTCAGCTCCTCGCCCTACCGTGATGTCAAAGTCATCGATGTCGCTCGCAAGGCGGGCACGTCGCCGGCCACCTTCTACCAGTACTTTCCGGACGTCGAGGGAGCCGTCCTGGAGATCGCCGAGCAAATGGCCTCCCGGGGCGCCGGATTGGCGGGCCTGGTGGAGGGCCGTTCGTGGGCCGGCAAGGCGGGCTGGCAGACCGCACAGGAACTCGTCGACGGGTTCCTGGACTTCTGGCGCAAGAACGACGCGATCCTGCGGGTGGTCGATCTCGGCGCCGCCGAGGGCGACAAGCGTTTCAACAAGATCCGCATGAAGATCCTCAACTCGGTGAACAGCTCCCTGGCCGACGCCGTCGCCGAGTTGCAGTCCAAGGGCCGGGTCGACAAGGACGTGAACCCGGCGGCGATCGCGGGCGCGCTGGTCGCGATGCTCGCCGCCGTGGCCTCGCACCAGAAGGGCGTCTCCTCCTGGGGCGTGAAGCAGGCCGAGCTGAAGCCCAACCTGGCGCTGCTGGTCCACCTGGGAGTCACCGGGAAGAAGCCGGCGAAGTAGCGCGCGGGCCCGCACGCCCCGGCGTCGCACCCGCACCCCAAGTCCTGTCAGGCAGGCGGCGGTCCACCTCGGTGGGCCGCCGCCTGTCGCGTTGTGCGCGCCCTTCGCCGGCCCCGCGGCGCCCCCTTCCCGCACCCGGTCCGGGCCCCGCGGCGTTCCCTCACGCGGGGAGCGGGCGGTCCTTGACCACGTGCTTCATCACCAGCGTCGAGTTGAGCCGCTGCACCCCCGGCAAGGTGGCCAGGCGCTCGTCGTAGAGCCGCTGGTAGGCGGCGAGGTCGGCGGCGACGACCCGCAGCAGGTAGTCCGGCTCCCCGAAGAGCCGCTGCGCGTCCACCACTTCCGCCACCTCGCCGACGGCCCGCTCGAACCCGGCGACCGTGTCCCGGTCCTCCTGCCGCATCGACACGAAGACCAGCGCCTCGAAGCCCAGGCCGACGGCGGCGGGCTCCACCACCGCACGGTAGCCGCTGATCGCCCCCGACCGCTCCAGCTCACGCAACCGCCGGTGGCACGGCGAGACGCTCAGCCGCACCCGCGCGGCCAGCTCGGTCACGGTCAGCCGCCCGTCCTGCTGGAGCTCGGCAAGAATCTTGCGGTCCACGTCGTCCATGGGACAGATCTTCCCCCGTAATGCCGCTACACGAGCAAACTTCGGGAACACCTTCGGCCCATACCGGCCTAATCTCCCCACCATGGACACCGGAACGCTGATCTCCTTCCTCGCCGTGGACTTCCTGCTGGTGTGCGTGCCGGGCGCGGACTGGGCGTACGCCATCTCCGCCGGGCTGCGCGAGCGGTCGGTGACCTGGGCCGTGGGCGGCCTGGTCACCGGGTACGCCCTGCACACCCTGCTGGCGGCGGCCGGGCTGGCGGTCCTGGTGGCCGGGGAGCCGGTCCTGCTGACGGCGCTGACGGTGGCGGGCGCGGCCTATCTGGTCTGGCTGGGGTGGGGCGTGCTGCGCAGGCCCGCGGCCCCGGCGACGGCGCGGGAGTCCGCCGGGCCGGCGAGCCGCTCGCGGGTCTTCCTGCGGGGCGCCACGATCAGCGGCCTGAACCCCAAGGGCCTGCTGCTCTACCTCTCGGTCCTGCCGCAGTTCCTCGTCACCACCGGCACCCATCCGGCCGTACCGGCGCAGACCGCGGTCCTCGGCCTGCTGCACATGGCGTGCTGCGCGGCCGTCTATCTGACGGTCGGGCTCGCGGCCCGGGCCGTCCTGGGCACCCGTCCGGCGGCGGCCCGGGCGGTCACCCGCACCTCGGGCGCCGCGATGCTGGGCATCGGCGCGTTCCTGCTGATGCAGCGGCTGATGGCGCTGTAGCGGCGGCCCGCGGAAGGAAGGGCCTGTCTCTT
>NZ_WYCT01000451.1 GCF_011008945.1 Streptomyces harenosi | reverse complement strand
TCTAGCTTCGTCGGCAGCTTCAGATGGGTATAAGAGACAATACCCCGCCTGATCCTCCACCGCTACGACGAGGCCCTCACGGCGGCCCCCGCCACCGCGGCACCGGCCCTGGCACCGGCCTGACCACGCCCGGCACGGGCGGCGCCGTCGAGGGCGGGGGCCCCGGCGCGGCCCCCGCGGCGCGGCACGCCGTACTGTCGGGCCCATGGAAGGCATCGCACCCCCCGCCCCCTACGACCCGGCGTCGGTCGCCCGCTGGGCCCCCGAGCCCGACAAGCGCCCCGGCCGCACCGCCTTCCAGCGCGACCGCGCGCGCGTGCTGCACTCCGCGGCCCTGCGCCGCCTGGCCGGCAAGACACAGGTGGTCACCCCCGGCTCCCCGAGCACCGCCTGGGACGCCAGCCCCCGCACCCGCCTCACCCACTCCCTGGAATGCGCCCAGGTCGGCCGGGAGCTCGGCGCCGCCCTCGGCTGCGACCCGGACCTCGTGGAGGCGGCCTGCCTCTCCCACGACCTGGGCCACCCGCCCTTCGGCCACAACGGCGAAGAGGCGCTGAACGAGTTCGCGCACGACTGCGGCGGCTTCGAGGGCAACGCCCAGTCGCTGCGCCTGCTCACCCGCATCGAACCCAAGCGGTTCGTCGCCGCCCCGGGCACCCACGACCTCGTCAGCGTCGGCCTGAACCTCACCCGCGCCACCCTCGACGCCGCCACCAAGTACCCCTGGCCCCGCGGCGCCCACCCCACCGACCCGGCCTCGCCCAAGTTCGGCGTCTACGACGACGACCGGCCCGTCTTCGACTGGGTCCGCGAGGGCGCCCCCGCCGGCCGGGCCTGCTTCGAGGCCCAGGTCATGGACTGGTCCGACGACGTGGCCTACTCGGTGCACGACCTCGAGGACGGCCTGCACGCCGGCCACATCGACCCCAACTGCCTGCTCGCCGACCCCGAGCGCCGGGCGGTCTTCGAGGTCGCGGCCGGGCGGTACGCCCCGCCCGGCACCGACCCGGAGGAACTCGCCGAGGCCCTCGACCGGCTCCTGGACCAGGAGTGGTGGCCGCACGGCTACGACGGCTCGGCCGTCGCCCAGGCCCGCCTGAAGGACGCCACCAGCCAGCTCATCGGCCGCTTCTGCCTCGCCGCCGAGGGAGCCACCCGCCGGGCGTACGGCGGTGGCCGGCTCACCCGCTACGGCGCCGAACTCGTCGTACCGCGGACGGCCGGCATGGAGTGCGCCGTCCTCAAGGCGGTCGCCGACCGGTACGTGATGCAGCGCGACGAGCAGACCCGGCTCCGCGCCGACCAGCGGATCGTCGTCGCCGAACTGGCCGAGGCGCTCACCGCCCGCGCCCCCGACGGACTGGACCCCCAGTTCCGCGCCCTGTTCGCCGCGGCCGGCGACGACCGCGCCCGCAAGCGGGTGATCGTCGACCAGATCGCCTCCCTCACCGACGCCTCCGCCCGCTCGCTTCACGCCCGCCTGACGGGGCACCTATGACACGGGCGGGACGGGGACCCCGGGCACCCGGACGTGACCGAGCGTGGCCTGATCGGGCCACACCCCCTTCCCGCATCACGCTCCGTGCGGGACGCTCGCATGGGGCGGGACCCTGACGAGGAGGCAGACACGTGGTGGACGCGGATCAGACATTCGTCATCGTCGGAGGAGGACTGGCCGGTGCCAAGGCGGCCGAGACGCTCCGCGCGGAGGGCTTCACCGGGCGGGTGATACTGATCTGCGACGAACGCGACCATCCCTACGAGCGGCCCCCGCTGTCCAAGGGCTACCTGCTCGGCAAGGAGGAACGCGACAGCGTCTTCGTCCACGAGCCCGCCTGGTACGCGCGCCACGACATCGAGCTCCACCTCGGGCAGACCGTCGCCGCCATCGACCGGGCCGCCCGCACGGTCCGCTTCGGCGAGGACGGCACGGTCGTCCGCTACGACAAGCTGCTGCTGGCGACCGGCGCCGAACCGCGCCGCCTGGACGTCCCCGGCACCGACCTGGCGGGCGTGCACCATCTGCGCCGCCTCACCCACGCCGAACGCCTCCGGGGCGTCCTGTCCGCCCTCGGCCGGGACAACGGGCACCTGGTCATCGCGGGCGCCGGCTGGATCGGCCTGGAGGTGGCCGCCGCCGCCCGCGAGTACGGCGCCGAGGTCACCGTCGTCGAGCCCGAGCCGACCCCGCTGCACGGCGTGCTCGGCCCCGAGCTCGGCGAGCTCTTCACCGAGCTGCACCGCGAGCACGGCGTCCGCTTCCACTTCGGCGCCCGGCTCACCGAGATCATCGGCCAGGACGGCGCGGTCCTCGCCGCCCGCACCGACGACGGCGAGGAGCACCCCGCGCACAGCGTGCTCGCCGCGATCGGCGCCGCCCCGCGCACCGCCCTCGCCGAGGCGGCCGGCCTGGAGATGGCCGACCGCGCCCACGGCGGCGGCATCGCCGTCGACGAACGGCTGCGCACCTCCGACCCCGACATCCACGCCGCCGGCGACGTCGCCTCCTTCCCGCACCCCCTCTTCGGCACCCGCCTGCGCGTCGAGCACTGGGCCAACGCGCTCAACGGCGGCCCCGCGGCGGCCCGCGCCATGCTCGGCCGGGACGTCGTCTACGACCGCGTGCCCTACTTCTTCTCCGACCAGTACGACCTGGGCATGGAGTACTCGGGCTGGGCACCCCCGGGCGCCTACGACGAGGTCGTGATCCGCGGGGACGCCGGCCGGCGCGAGTTCATCGCGTTCTGGGTGCGGCAGGGCCGGGTGCTGGCCGGGATGAACGTGAACGTGTGGGATGTCACGGACACCGTCCAGCGGCTGATCCGCACGCGGGCCCAGGTGGACACGGAGGCGCTGGCGGACCCGCACGTCCCCCTGGGCAGCCTGGTCCCGTGACCGGCGGGCGCCGCCGCGGACCGCCCCGGGGCCCCCGGGAGCGGTCCGCGGCCGTCGGGAACGCCGTACCGCCCCCGTAGAATTCACGCGTGGCAGGACGGATCAACGACGAGGACGTGAAGGCGGTACGGGACGCGGTCCCGATCGACGCCGTGGTGTCCGAGTACCTCCAGCTGCGCAACGCGGGCGGCGGCAACCTGAAGGGCCTGTGCCCCTTCCACGACGAGAAGTCGCCGTCCTTCCAGGTCAGCCCGGCCAAGGGACTCTTCCACTGCTTCGGCTGCCAGGAGGGCGGCGACACCATCACGTTCGTGATGAAGATCGACCACCTCTCCTTCTCGGAGGCGGTCGAGCGCCTCGCCGCCCAGGCCGGCATCACCCTGCGCTACGAGGAGGGCGGCTACAACCCCGCCCACCAGCGCGGCGAGCGCATCCGCCTGGTCGAGGCCCACAAGATCGCCGCCGAGTGGTACGCGGAGCAGCTCGCCACCAGCGCCGAGGCCGAGGCCGGCCGGGTCTTCCTCGCCGAGCGCGGCTTCGACCAGGCCGCCGCCGTCCACTTCGGCGTCGGCTACAGCCCGCAGGGCTGGGACCACCTCACCCGCTACCTGCGCGGCAAGGGCTTCAGCGACAAGGAGCTGATCCTCTCCGGCCTGTCCCAGGAGGGCCGGCGCGGCCCCATCGACCGGTTCCGGGGCCGCCTGATGTGGCCGATCCGCGACATCGGCGGCGAGGTCGTCGGCTTCGGCGCCCGCAAGCTGTACGAGGCGGACACCGGCCCGAAGTACCTCAACACCCCCGAGACGGCGATCTACAAGAAGTCCCAGGTCCTCTACGGCATCGACCTGGCCAAGAAGGAGATCGCCAAGAGCTCCCGCGCGGTGGTCGTCGAGGGCTACACCGACGTCATGGCCTGCCACCTCGCCGGGGTGCGCACCGCCATCGCCACCTGCGGCACCGCCTTCGGCGGCGACCACATCAAGATCCTGCGCCGGCTGCTGATGGACAACGGCTCGGCCCGGGTCATCTTCACCTTCGACGGCGACGCGGCCGGCCAGAAGGCGGCCCTGCGCGCCTTCGAGGACGACCAGAAGTTCGCCGCCGAGACCTACATCGCCATCGCCCCCGACGGCATGGACCCCTGCGACCTGCGCCTGGCCAAGGGCGACGAGGCCGTCGCCGACCTGGTCGAGCCGCGCACGCCCCTGTTCGAGTTCGCGCTGCGCCAGATCGTCAGCCGCTACGACCTCGACACCCCGGCGGGCCGGGCCGCCGCCCTGGACGAGGCCGCCCCGATCGTCGCCCGCATCAAGAACAGCGGCGCCCAGCACGAGGTCGCCGTCCAGCTCGCGGGCATGCTCGGCATCCTGGACACGCAGTTCGTGGTCAAGCGGGTCGCGCAGCTCGCCCGCTGGGCCCGCGACCGCGGCGGCAAGGGCCCCGCGCCCGCGCCCGCCGCCCGGCAGTACGC
>NZ_WYCT01000450.1 GCF_011008945.1 Streptomyces harenosi | reverse complement strand
GGGGTGCTGGGTGGTGGGATCCTGCTGAGTGTGCTGTTCGTCCGCCACGTCGGCCTCCTGTTTCTCGAGTGAACCGGGCGAACGACCGGGTTCCCTGATCACGTCGGATGAAAAGCGCCTCGTCCCTGTTCGGAAGGGGCGCTTCCTCGCGCTTCGGCACATCGCCCGTCCCTCCACGACGCACCCGACAGGATCGGGCACAGCATGTCGGGTGCGGCGGGAGGGGGCCGCCTAGCGTGGTGATCGACAAGAAGGAAGGGGACCGGAGCGTGCAGGAGCGGCTCAACCAGGCCATGGAACACATCGAGCTCCATCTCGACCAGTCCATCGACGCGGCGGAACTGGCGCGCATCGCGGCCACCTCGGAGTACCACCTGCGCCGGATGTTCTCCGCGCTCGCGGGCATGCCGCTGTCGGAGTACATCCGGCGGCGACGGCTCACCGTCGCGGGCGCCGAGGTGCTCGCGAGTGACGAGAGACTGCTGGAGATCGCGGTCCGCTACGGCTACGGCTCCGGGGAGGCGTTCGCACGCGCGTTCCGCGCCCTGCACGGTGTCGGGCCGGGAGAGGCCCGCCGCACCGGCGCCGGGCTCGTCTCCCAGCCCCGGTTGACCTTCCGCCTCATCGTCGAAGGAAGCAGCAGCATGCGCTATCGCATCGTGGACAGTCCGGCCTTCACCGTGGTCGGTTTCAAAGCCCGGGTTCCCCTGGTGCACCTGGGAGCGAACCAGGCGATCATCGACTTCGTGCGCGGTATCGACCCGCAGAGCCTGGAACGTCTGGAGAAGCTCTCCGACCGGGAGCCCCGAGGCATCATCGCGGTCTGCGACGACCTGGACCCGAGCCGAGCGGAAGGCACCGAGCTCGACTACTACCACGGGGTCGTCACCGCCGCGCCCGCGCCCGAGGGCACGACCGTCCTGCCGGTCCCGGCGGGAACCTGGGCGGTCTTCACCACCTCGGGGCCCGCGCCACAGGCGATCCAGGAGATGTGGCGGGACGTGTTCACCGAGTGGTTCCCCTCGAACCCGTACCGCAGCCGCTCGGGTCCGGAGCTTCTGCGCACCCGCATGTCCCCGGACGGCACCCAGGCCGACGCCGAGTTGTGGCTCCCGGTGGAACACGAGCAGCGCTGAGGGGCGGCGGAGGGGGACGACATCACCGAGGACGACGACCCCGACCTCGACGAGTCGGCCCTGTCCGGCAAGGAACTGATCGTGCGGGAGCTGGGCGCGACGATCGTGGAGGAGATCGCGCACGAGTAACCGCACCGGGTCCGCGCGCACCGGCCCCGCCCTCGGAGGAACGCACGAACACCGGCGGCCCCGCCCCTCGGCGGCCCGCACAAACGGCGCGGCCTCCCTGCCGTTAGGCTGACCCCCGTGAAGGTCCTCGTCATCGGCAGCGGCGCCCGCGAACACGCCCTGTGCCGCTCCCTGTCCCTCGACCCCGACGTCACCGCGCTGCACTGCGCCCCCGGCAACGCCGGGATCGCCGAGGTCGCCGAGTTGCACCAGGTCGACGCCCTCGACGGCAAGGCCGTCTCCGCGCTGGCCACCGAGCTCGGCGCCGAGCTGGTCGTGGTCGGCCCGGAGGCGCCGCTGGTCGCCGGGGTCGCCGACGCCGTGCGCGAGGCGGGCATCCCGGTCTTCGGCCCCTCCAGGGAGGCCGCGCTGCTGGAGGGCTCCAAGGCGTTCGCGAAGGACGTCATGGCGGCGGCCGGGGTGCCCACGGCCCGCTCGTACGTCTGCACGACGCCGGAGGAGGTCGACGCGGCCCTCGACGCCTTCGGAGCGCCGTACGTCGTCAAGGACGACGGGCTCGCCGCCGGCAAGGGCGTCGTCGTGACCTCCGACCTGGACGCCGCCAAGGCGCACGCCGCGGCCTGCGAGCGCGTCGTCGTCGAGGAGTTCCTCGACGGCCCGGAGGTGTCCCTGTTCGCCGTCACCGACGGCGAGAGCGTCCGCCCGCTCCAGCCCGCCCAGGACTTCAAGCGGGCGCTGGACGGCGACGAGGGCCCCAACACCGGCGGCATGGGCGCGTACTCGCCGCTGCCGTGGGCCGACCCCAAGCTGGTCGAAGAGGTCATGGAGACGGTGCTCCAGCCGACCGTCGACGAGATGCGCCGTCGCGGCACCCCCTTCTCCGGTCTGCTCTACGCCGGTCTCGCGATCACCTCCCGCGGCGTCCGCGTGATCGAGTTCAACGCCCGGTTCGGCGACCCGGAGACGCAGGTCGTGCTCGCCCGGCTGAAGACGCCGCTCGCCGGCCTGCTGATGGCCGCCGCCACCGGGAACCTGGCCGACCTGGAGCCGCTGCGCTGGAGCGACGAGGCGGCGGTCACCGTGGTCGTCGCCTCGCACAACTACCCCGGCACCCCGCGTACCGGCGATCCGATCACCGGCCTGGACGAGGTCGCGGCGCAGGACGCCCCGCACGCCTACGTCCTGCACGCGGGGACCCGGAGCGAAGGCGGCCAGGTCGTCAGCGCGGGCGGACGTGTCCTGTCCGTGACGGCCACCGGCAAGGACCTCGCCGAGGCCCGCGACCGCGCCTACCGGGCCGTCTCCCGCATCCGCCTCGACGGCTCCCAGCACCGTACGGACATCGCGGCCAAGGCGGCGGCCGGCGCCTAGTCACCCCGGCACCCGGCCCCTTCGGCACCGCACCCGGCAGGCCCCGGCTCCGTCCCAGGAGCCGGGGCCTGACCCTTGCTGTCCGTCACCCACCTTTGCCCAGAGCCATTCCATCGAGTGACCGATGTCCTATCCGGCTGACGGGGGCCGAGGCCCCAACTAGGGTGCCGCGCAAGTGTTCCGGCACTTGGCCCACCGGCATTGCGATGTCGGTGGCGGGTGCCACAGTGGGGGAGTGAGCACCACCAGGACAGCGTCGCCGCAGGCGGGCAGGGAGGGGGGTGAGGTGAGGTCATGACCGGCATGGGCGTGGCGGAGCGGGACGCGCCGGACGCGCGCTCCCGGGCCCTGGCCGTGCTGCGCGTCCGCAGCCGGGCCGTGGCCGTCGCCGTGCTGCCCGCTGCCGCCGCCGTGGTCCTGCTGGCCGGTGGCTCGACGGGCCACCTTCCGGGGCCGGGCTGGGACGTCGCCCGCTGGACCGTGACGGCGGTCGCCGCCGTCGTCCTGCTGGCCGCGGCCGGTGTCGCCCTGTTCGTCGCCCGCGCCCGCCCCGCGGTGAGCCCGACGGTCCCGATCGCCGAGGAGTCGGCTCCCGACCTGTACCGGATGGTGCGCGACCTCGCCGACCGGCTCGACGTCCCGGCCCCGTCCGCCATAGCGCTCACCCCGGACTGCGACAGCTGGCTGGAGGACCGCACCCACCCGGCCCACGGCCCGCCCGCCGCGCGGGAACACGACGAGACGGCCGGCCCGGGCGGACGCGCCCGCAAAGGCCATGCCGCCGCTCCCGTCCTCGTCATCGGCTCCCCCTTCCTGTGGTGGATGCGCGTCGGCGAGCTCCGCGCGGTGCTGGCCCCGGTGGTGGCCGGTACGGGACCCTCGGCACACCCCGACATAGCGGCCGCCCGGCGCTTCGTACGCGGCCTGGACGCGGCGGTGGCGGTCGCCTCCACCCGCACCCGCGGCCGGCTGTCCCGCGCGGGGTGTGCGGCCGTCGGCTGGGTCTCCCGCCTGCTGCTGCGCGGTTGCCGCGTCCACGCGGCGGAGATGGAGCGCGGGGTCGCGGTCGCCGCGGCGCAGCGTGCGCAGAGCGTGGACTACGGGCTCCGGATCGTCGCCCAGGAGCAGGTGGGCCTCGCGTACGCGGGCTGGGACCGCCTGCTGACCAAGGTGGCGCTGCCCGCCTGGCGGATGGGCCGCTGGCCCTCCCGGCTGGACGCGGGGGTCGTCGCGGCGCTCACCGAGCTGTCCCGCCGGGACCGCCTGGCCGAGGGCTTCGCCTCCCGTCTGGGCGAGCGACCCGCCTGCGACCTGCTGGAGGAGCCCGGCGCGGTGGACGAGGCGGCCTCCCTCCTCGCCGCCCGCCTCTTCCACGGCGGCCCCGCCGAGCCCGGGCCGGACTGGTCGTCGGTGGAGTGGCACGAGTACCCGGAGGAGGTCGTCGACCGCGCCTGGCGCACGGACGCCGCCCGCCTCCACCGCGTCCTGGACGCCCTCGGCGTCCGCCGCACCGCCGCCGGTACCGGACCGGAGGCCGACGCCCCCACCCTGGCCCGCGTCCTCGACCACCTGACGGACCCGTCCGCCGCCGCCACCGCCCGCCTCCGGGCGGACCACGCGGCGCTGTCGGCACCCCCAACACACCCGGCACAGGCGGCACACACGGACCGGACGGAGCGACCGGACCCGCCCGGCACGCCGGATCCGTACGGCCGGACGTACCCGGGCGACCCGGACGCCCCGGATGCCCCGGAC
>NZ_WYCT01000044.1 GCF_011008945.1 Streptomyces harenosi | reverse complement strand
GCGTGCTCCCCGTTCCCCGCGGCCCGGGCGCCCGAGTCCCCCGCCCCTCGTTCCTGCCCGAGCCGAAGCCGGGCGGGGCGCCGTTCGGCGCGGCGCCCCGGTTCCGCCCCCGGGGGCGGGGACGGAACCGGGGCTCGCGGGGCTCAGCGGTGGCCGAACCAGCTCATCGCCGGCAGCGCGCGGTCGTCGTAGCCGAACAGGGCCTGGTTCTCCCAGCCGTTCCCGGAGGACGGATCGGCCGGGTCCCAGCCGTTGCCGGGGACCGCCGTCCAGGTCGCCTCCCAGTAGAAGACGCCGAGGCCACGGCCGTTCGGGACGGCCTCCACGATGCTCGCGACGTCCTTCATCCACCGCGTCTGCCCGGCCGGCGTGGCCGCGTAGCCGGGGACGAGCTCACCGGCGAGATCGATGATGTTCTCGTGCGCGTCCTCGCTGTCGAGCCGGAAGGGGTAGGCCGTCTCGGCGACGAAGACCGGCTTGCCGTAGCGGGTGGCGGCGTCGTCCAGGGTGGTCTGGAAGTCGTACAGGGTGCCGTGCCAGTAGCCGTAGTACGACAGGCCGATGGCGTCGAACCGCACGCCGGCGGCGACCGCGTTGTCGAACCACCAGCGGGTGCCGGCCAGGTCGCCGCCCTTGGCGAGGTGCAGCGCCACGGACGTGGCCGGGTCGACCGCCTTGACGGCGTCGTACCCGCTGTTCAGCAGCCCGGCGAGCTGCGGCCAGTTCTCCGTGGAACCCTCGTTCCACAGCATGCCGCCGTTGATCTCGTTGCCGACCTGGACCATGTCGGCGGTGGTGCCCTGCGCCTTGAGCGCGCTGAGCACGTCGTAGGTGTGGCGGTACACGTCCGTCTTGAGCTGGGTGTAGGAGTGGCCGGCCCAGGGTGCGGGCTTGGACTGGGCGCCCGGGTCGGCCCAGGTGTCCGAGTAGTGGAAGTCCACCAGCAGCTTCATGCCCTGCGCCTTGACCCGCTGGGCCATGGCGAGCACGTGCGCCTTGTCGTTGTAGCCGTCGGCCGGGTTCACCCAGACCTTCAGGCGCGCGTAGTTCATGCCGGACGACTTGAGGATGGCGAGGGCGTCGCCCTTGGTGCCGGAGCTGGTCCGGTACACCCCGCCCCTGGCCTCGCTCTTGGCGAGGGAGGAGATGTCGGCGCCCTTGACCGCCGTGCCCGACGTGCCCTGGGTGAAGGTCAGGTCGTCCACGTTGATCCAGTTCCCGGCGTTGGCGTCGCTGGTGACGCTGACGGTGCACTGGTTGCTCGTCACCCGCACCGGCACGACGAGGCGGAGCCATCCGGTGGCGGAGACCGGCAGGTCGGTGCGCTGCTCGGCGCCGCCGCAGTTCTTCAGGGCGAGGTAGGCCGCGTTCTGGCCGCCTGAGGAGCGGACCCAGGCGGTCAGCTTGTAGCTGCCGTTGGCCAGGCCGGACAGGTACTGGTAGGTCTCCACCTTGTAGGCGGAGGAGGCCCAGTGGCTCAGCCGGTGACCGCCGGTGCGGCCGCCGGACTCGACGTACGAGGCGGCCGCCGTGCCGTACTCGGACCAGCCGCCGGGCGTGGCGGCGCCCGTGCCGTCGGCTTCGAAGCCGCCGTTGGTGAGCGTGCTCGCCGCGTGGGCGCTCTGCGCGGGCAGGGCGGTGAGGGCGAGTCCGGCCGCGAGCGCCGGCAACAGCGCCCGCAGGGTGCGTCTGGGATGGAACATCGTCGTCCGTCGTCCCTTCGACGTTGGGGTGGGTAGCCCGTCACGCGGTCGTGAGGGGCCCCCTCCGCCCGCGGCTCGCCGGCTCGCACGGGCGGAGGGGAGTCGCGGCTCAGCCGTCCAGTCGTACGACCCGGACGGCTCCCGCCGGGACCGCGAGGCGGCCCGCGGCGTGCTCCCCGGTCAGCACGTCGGTGCCCGGGACCTCCAGCGGCACCTTGGCGTCCGACGCGGTGTGGTTGATGGCGAACAGGTAGCTGCCCGACTCGCCGGTGCGGCGCACCACTTCCACGTCGCGCGGCAGCTCGGCGCGGGGGGCGATCCGGGCGTCGCGCGCGGCCCGGTCCAGCACGGCGTCCAGGCCCTCGGCGCCCAGGCGGGTGGAGACGTACCAGGCGGTGCCCTCGCCGAGGCGGTGGCGGGTGACGGCCGGACGGCCGGCGGCCAGGCCGTCGGCGTACGTCCACACGGTCTGCGCGCCGCGCGGCACGACGAACTCCGTCCACACGTCCCCGTCCAGCTCCGGTCCCTCCGGGCCGGTCAGCCGCACCCGCTCCCCCGCCTGCAGCGGTGAGAACTCCTCCACCGTCAGGCCCAGGACCTCGCGCAGCGCGCCCGGGTGGGCGCCTTCGTGGACGGCGTCGTGCTCGTCGACGATGCCGGAGAAGTAGGACACCACCAGGGTGCCGCCCGCTTCGACGTACCGGCGCAGGTTCTCCCCGGCCGCCCGCGTCATCAGGTACAGGGCGGGGACGACGACCAGGGGGTACGCCGACAGGTCGGCCTCGGGGCGCGCGAAGTCGACCGTGAGGTGGCGGTCGTAGAGCGCTTCGTAGAAGGCGTCGGCGCGTTCGCGGGCGTCGTGGTCCTCGCTGGGGCGCCACGGGAGCGTCTGCGCCCACCAGGAGTGCCAGTCCCACACCATCGCCACGTCCGCCTCGGTGCGGGTGCCGCGGATCTGGGACAGGGCGTCCAGCGTGGCGCCCAGTTCGACCACCTCGCGCCACACCCGGGTGTCCGTGCCGCCGTGCGGGACCATCGCCGAGTGGAACTTCTCGGCACCGCGCCGGGACTGGCGCCACTGGAAGAACAGGGCGCCCTCGGAGCCGCGGGCGACGTGGGCGAGGGAGTTGCGGGCCATCTGGCCGGGGGCTTTGGCCGGGTTGCGGGGCTGCCAGTTGACGCCCGAGGTGGAGTGCTCCAGCAGCAGCCAGGGCGCGCCGCCGGCGACGGAGCGGGTCAGGTCGGCGGCCATCGCGAGGTTGACGTGGGTGCGGCGGCCGTCGGTGATCAGGTAGTGGTCGTTGGTGACGAGGTCGACCTCGCGGCCCCAGGCCCAGTAGTCGACGGAGTCGCACTGGCTGAGGGCGGTCATGAAGTTGGTGGTGACCGGGACGCCGGGTGAGAGGCGGTGCAGGATGTCCCGCTCCGCCACGAAGTTCTCGCGCATGGTGGCGTCGGCGAACCGGCGGTAGTCCAGCGCCTGGCCCGGGTTGCCGACCGTGGGCGCCAGGCGCGGCGGGTCGATCTCCTCGAAGTCCCCGTAGCGCTGGCCCCAGAAGGCCGTGCCCCAGGCCTCGTTGACCGCTTCCACCGTGCCGTACGCGGCCGCCAGCCAGCGGCGGAAGTGGGCGGCGCAGGAGTCGCAGTAGCAGGCCGAGACGGGCACGCCGTACTCGTTGTGCACGTGCCACATCGCCAGCGCCGGGTGGGCGCCGTAGCGCTCGGCGAGCTCGGTGGTGATGCGCGCGGCGGCGGCGCGGTAGTCGGCGTTGCTGTGGCAGATGGCGCCGCGGGAGCCGAAGGCGTACCGCACGCCCTCGGCGGTCACCGGCAGCGCCTCGGGGTGCGCCCGGTAGAACCACGCGGGCGGCACCACGGTGGGCGTGCCGAGGTCGACGCGGATGCCGTTGGCGTGCAGCAGGTCCAGGACCCGGTCGAGCCAGCCGAAGTCGTACTCACCCGGTGCCGGCTCCAGCAGCGCCCAGGAGAAGATCCCGACGCTCACCATCGTGACGCCGGCCTCCCGCATCAGCCGGACGTCCTCCTGCCAGACCTCTTCCGGCCACTGCTCGGGGTTGTAGTCCCCGCCGAAGGCGAGCCTGGTCAGCCCTGCGGGCGTGGTCTCCGGCATGGATGGTCTCCCGGTGAGTCGGTCGATTGGGAACGTGCACACACACTTCCAGCGGTGCGGGCCCAACATAACCGCACGGAAACAATCATTGACAAGTGTCCGGGATGTTTCTCTACTGTGAACGCTCACAGAAGCATGGCAGGTCCTCGCGGCAGGCGGGGACCCAGGTCAGGGGAGAGATCCATGCCGTACACGAAGCGCCGCCGCCTCGTGACAACCGCCGTCGCCGTCGCGCTCGGCGCCACCGCCCTCGCCGCCTGCGGCTCCTCCGACGACGGCGAGGCCCGGTCGGGGCCGGTCTCGCTGACGTACTGGACCTGGACGCCCGGCATGGACAAGGTCGTCGACCTGTGGAACAAGGGGCCGGGCAAGAAGGAGCAGATCACCGTCACGGTGAAGAAGCAGGCGTCCGGCGACACGCTGGTCACCAAGATCCTCACGGCGCACAAGGCGGGCCAGGCGCCCGATCTGGTCCAGGCCGAGTACCAGGCCCTGCCGACGCTGGTCAGCAACGACGCGCTCGCCGACATCAAGGACGAGGCCGGCGACGTGAAGGGGAAGTTCGCCGACGGCGTCTGGCAGCAGACCACCCTGGGCACCGACGCCGTGTACGCGGTGCCGCAGGACATCGGGCCGCTGATGTTCTACTACCGCGAGGACCTGTTCGAGAAGTACGGCCTGGACGTCCCGCAGACGTGGGAGGAGTTCGCCGAGACCGCGCGCAAGCTGAAGAAGGCGGCGCCGGACAAGGACCTCACCACCTTCTCCGCCAACGACTCCGGCCTCTTCGCGGGCCTGGCCCAGCAGGCCGGCGGCCGGTGGTGGACCACCTCGGGCCAGAAGTGGAAGGTCGGCATCAACGACGACGCCACGAAGAAGGTCGCCGAGTTCTGGGGCGGTCTCGTCGAGGAGGGCGCCGTCGACAACCAGC
The DNA here is from genome assembly GCF_011008945.1 of Streptomyces harenosi. Lineage (GTDB taxonomy): Bacteria > Actinomycetota > Actinomycetes > Streptomycetales > Streptomycetaceae > Streptomyces > Streptomyces harenosi. Next base: position 27,466 of record NZ_WYCT01000044.1, on the reverse strand, counting down.
CGATGTACACCCCGGCCTGGAACAAGGCGCTCAACACCGGCAAGCAGATCGCCTGGATCAGCGCCGTCTGGGCGCCGGGCACGCTGAGCACGGCCGCACCCGACACCAAGGGCAAGTGGGCCATGGCCCCGCTCCCGCAGTGGTCCGCCGACGAGAACCGCACCGGAAGCTGGGGCGGCTCCTCCACCGCCGTCACCACGGACTCCGAGCACAAGGATGCCGCCGCCAGGTTCGCCACCTGGCTGAACACCGACGCCGACGCGCTGAGCGCGCTGGCCAAGGAGGGCGGCATCTACCCGGCGTCCACCTCCGCCCAGCTCAGCGGCGCCTTCACCAACCCGCCGGAGTACTTCTCCAACCAGCCGGACTTCTACGCCAAGGCCGCCGAGATCGCGGAGACCACCGTGCCGTCCGCCTGGGGCCCAAACGTCAACGTCGCCTACACGTCCTTCAAGGACGCCTTCGGCGCCGCCGCCAAGAACAAGTCGGACTTCACCGCCGCCCTGGACACCATGCAGGACGACACGGTCGCCGACCTGAAGAAGCAGGGCTTCGAGGTCGCTCCGTGACCGGCACCCCCGCACGCCGGAGGCCGTACGGGGCCGGGGCCGCCCCGTACGCCCGCCCGTCGGCCGCCACCGCCCGCGGGCGGGCGCCGCGCGCCCCCTACTTCTTCGTGCTGCCCGCGGCCCTGCTGTTCCTCCTCTTCTTCGCCCTGCCCATCGGCTACGCACTCTGGCTCAGCTTCCGCAAGGCGAAGGTGTCCGGCCTCGGGCTGGGCGCCGGGGCCCGCACGGAGGTGTGGGCCGGGCTGGAGAACTACACCGACGCCCTCTCCGACAGCGAGCTGCTGAACGGGGCGCTGCGCGTCCTCGGCTACGGCTGCATCGTCGTGCCGGTGATGCTGGGCCTGGCCCTGCTGTTCGCGCTGATGCTGGACGCGGAGAAGGTGCGGTTCGCCCCGGTCACCCGGCTCGCGATCTTCCTGCCGTACGCCATCCCCGGCGTCGTCGCCGCGCTGCTGTGGGGCTTCCTGTACCTGCCCGACGTCAGCCCGTTCTACTTCGTGCTCGACAGGCTGGGCCTGCCGCAGCCGGACCTGCTGGACGGCGGTCCGCTCTATCTCGCCCTGTCCAACATCGCGGTGTGGGGCGGTACCGGCTTCAACATGATCGTCATCTACACCGCGCTCCAGGCCATCCCGGTCGAGGTGTACGAGGCGGCGAAGCTGGACGGGGCCACCCCGCTCCAGATCGCCCTGCGGATCAAGATCCCGATGGTGGCGCCCTCCCTGGTGCTCACCTTCTTCTTCTCGGTCATCGCCACGCTCCAGATGTTCAACGAGCCGACCACCCTCAAACCCCTCACCAACTCCGTGTCCACCACCTGGAGCCCGCTGATGAAGGTGTACCAGGACGCCTTCGGCAAGGGCGACATCCACGCGGCCGCCGCCCAGGCGACCCTCATCGCCCTGGCCACGCTGGTGCTGTCCTTCGGCTTCCTGCGGGCCGCGAACCGCCGCAACAAGCAGGAGGCAGCACGATGAGCACACTCGCCGTCCGCAAGGCAGCGCCGGCGGCGGGCACGACCCCCGGCACCGCCCAGGGCCCGCCGCGCCGCCGCCGGATCGCGTTCGTCCCCACGGTGACGCTGCTGCTCGGCGCCGTCTACTGCCTGCTGCCGGTCGCCTGGGTGGTCATCGCCGCCACCAAGTCCGGCCGGGAGCTGTTCTCCACCTTCACCTTCCTGCCGGGGACCGGGTTCACCGGCAATCTCGCCGACCTGAACGCCTACCGCGACGGCGTGTACTGGCGGTGGATGGGCAACTCCGCCCTCTACGCGGGCCTGGGCGCCCTGCTGTCCACGGCCGTGTCGGCGCTCGCCGGCTACGCCCTCGCCGTCTACCGCTTCCGCGGCCGGGAGGCGCTGTTCAACGTGCTGCTGGCGGGCGTGCTGATGCCGCCGGTGATCCTCGCCGTCCCGCAGTACCTGCTGCTGGCACAGGCCGACCTGACGGACTCGCGGCTGTCCGTGCTCCTCCCGCAGATCCTCTCCCCCTACGGCGTGTACCTGGCGCGGATCTACGCCACGGCTGCGGTCCCCGCCGACGTGGTGGAGGCCGGGCGGATGGACGGCGCGAGCGAGTGGCGGATCTTCACCCGGATCTCCCTGCCGATGATGCTGCCCGGCCTGGTGACGGTGTTCCTGTTCCAGTTCGTGGCCGTGTGGAACAACTTCCTGCTGCCGTACATCATGCTCAGCGACGACGAGAAGTTCCCGATCACGCTGGGTCTGCACACGCTGCTCGAACAGGGCGCCAACACCCCCGCCCTGTACACGCTGGTGATCACCGGCGCGTTCCTCGCGGTGCTTCCGCTGGTCGCGCTCTTCCTGGTCGTCCAGCGGTTCTGGAGCCTGGACCTGCTCTCCGGGGCCGTAAAGTCATGACCATGAGCAACACGGGGGGCCGGCGCAGACCGCCGACGATCCATGACGTGGCCCGCGTGGCGGGGGTCTCGCGGGGCACCGTCTCGCGGGTGCTCAACGGCGGGCACTACGTCAGCCCGGCCGCGCAGGAGGCCGTCAACGCCGCCATCCGCAAGACGGGTTACGTCGTCAACCGGCACGCCCGCTCGCTGATCACGGGCCGGTCGGACTCGGTGGGCTTCCTGCTGACCGAGCCGCAGGAGAGGTTCTTCGAGGACCCCAACTTCAACGTCCTGCTGCGCGGCTGCACCCAGGCGCTGGCCGCGCACGACATCCCGCTGCTGCTGATGCTGGCCGGGACGGAGGACGAACGGCGGCGCATCACCCGGTACATCACCGCCGGGCACGTCGACGGGGTGCTGCTGGTCTCCAGCCACTCCGGCGACCCCGTCGCCGAGGAGCTGCGGGCGGCGGGCGTGCCGCTGGTGGCGTGCGGCAAGCCGATCGGGCTGGGCTCCAAGGTCAGCTACGTGGCGGCCGACGACCGGGACGGCGCCCGCGACATGGTGCGGCACCTGCTCGGGCTCGGGCGGCGGCGGATCGGCATGGTCACCGGCCCGCTGGACACCCCGGGCGGTGTGGAGCGCCTCGCCGGCTACAAGGAGGTGCTCGCCGAGGCGGGTGTCCCCCTCGACGAGGACCTCGTCGTCTCCGGCGACTACAGCAGGGCCAGCGGCGAGGCGGGGGCCGAGCGGCTGCTGGCCCGGGCCCCGGACGTGGACGCCGTGTTCGTGGCCTCCGACCTGATGGCGCAGGGCGTGCTGACGGCGTTGCAGCGGGCCGGGCGCCGGGTCCCGCAGGACGTCGCGGTCGGCGGCTTCGACGACTCGCCCGCCGCCGTCGCCGCCAGTCCCGAGCTGACCACCATCCGGCAGCCCTGGGACCGCATCAGCGCCGAGATGGTGCGGGTGCTGCTCGCCCAGATCGGCGGCGAGGACCCGGCGGCGGTGATCCTGCCCACCGAGCTGGTCGAGCGTCAGTCCACCTGACGGCGGCCGTCCCCGGAGGGCTCCACGGCGACCGGGCGCGCCGCCGGGGGCGGGGCCCCTGCGCCGCCCGCGTGTCCCCGCCGCGGGGGCCGGGCCTCACGCGGGCGGCGCGGTGCCCGCCGCCACGAACACCGGGACGGCGGCGAAGAGCCGGTCGGCTTCGGCGCGGGCACGCTGCTCGGCCAGCCAGCCCTCGGCGCGCTCGCGGCCCACGGCACCGGCGGCCCACGCGGCCCGGGCCAGCGAGCCCAGCAGCGGCAGCGCCTGCGGGCCGGTGAGGACCAGCGTACGGACGTCGACCGTCACGTCCCGGAATCCGGCGTCCAGGAGCAGGGACCGGTGGGCACGGGCGGCGCGGGGCGCGGTGACGGTGTCGGCGCGGGCGTGCACGAGCGTACGGGTGAGGGCGGGATCGCCGGAGTCGACGACCAGGGTGTCCCAGTCCTGGCCGGTGAGCACGGCGCGCCCGCCGGGGACGAGTACCCGGCGGGCCTCCGCCAGGGCCGCGGCCGGGTCGGGGAGCTCGTGGAAGACCCGCTCGGCGCGGTAGCCGTCGGCCGCGTGGTCCGGCAGCGGGAGCCGGCAGGCGTCCCCCACCCGGAAGTCGGCGTGCGGCCACCGCGACCGGGCGAGGGCGATCATCGCTTCGTCGCGGTCGACGCCCACGGCCGCCACGCCCCGCTCGGTCAGCTCGGCGACGGCGCGCCCGGCGCCGCAGCCGACGTCCACGGCGGACTGGGCGCCGTCCAGCAGGTCGTAGGAGAGGGCGCGCAGTTCGCGGGCGCCCGGCAGACGGTCCGCGGCGTCGAGGCGGGCAGCCGGTCCGTTCTCGGATCTCTTGGTCATGGGCAGGAGACTGCGACTTAATGTCGGCATGAAGTCAACCGAGCGACCGGACCCGTGGGGCGCGCCCCTGGGCATCGGGGCCTTCGCGGCCCGCTGCGGACTGGCACCGCACGTGCTGCGGCACTGGGAGTCGGTCGGCCTGCTGTCCCCGGCGCGGGACCCCGCGGGGCGGCGGCGCTACGGCGAGGCCGACGCGGTGCGGGTGGCGGTCGTCCTGCGCGGGAAGGCGGCGGGGCTGTCGCTGGACACCCTGCGCGCCCTGCTGGGAGCCGGTGGCGCTCGGGCACGCCAGGCGCTGCTGCGCGGGGAGGCGCAGGCCCTGCGGGAGCGGATCGCCGCCGCCCGGACCGCGCTGGCGCTGGTCGAGTGCGCGCTGGAGTGCGGGCACGAGGAGCTCACCGCCTGCCCGCACTTCCGCGGCGCGGTCACCGGTCCGCGGGACGCGGCCGTCCAGGTGGGCGGTTCCTTGCACGCGCACTAGTTGCATGCTCAAGGAAGGTGCCGGGCGGTGTTACCGTGCATCCATGGCAGCCAAGACGGCCGGTTCCGGGCTCGAGGAACGGTGGCGGGAGATCCTGACGGTGCACGCGCGCACGATGTGCGAGATCGATCGCGTGCTGCACCCGCACGGCCTGGGCGCGAGCGACTTCGAAGTGCTCGACATCCTCGCGTCCGCCGCCCCCGGGGAGGGCGACCAGTGCCGGGTGCAGAACCTGGTCGGGCAGGTCCACCTCAGCCAGAGCGCGCTGTCCCGGCTGATCGCCCGGCTGGAGAAGGACGGTTTGGTGGAGCGGTCCATCTGCGCCGAGGACCGGCGTGGCGTGTGGGTCGCCCTGACCCAGCGGGGCCGTGACCTGCACGCCGAGGTGCTGCCCCTGCAACGCGCCGTGCTGGAGCGCATGCTGGGCGGCCGGGACACGCCCGGGCCGGCCTGACCGCTCGCGTCCGCGGCGCCCCCGGGGACGTCCCGGCCTCTCGCGAAGGGGAGGCACCGCCGTCGCGCGGACGGGCACGGCCACCGCCGCGGCGCCTGATCAGTGAGCCCGGTCCACGCGCGCGAGGAGCGCGTAGAGCGCCGAGGCGACGGCCATGCCCGCGGGGAGGGAGAGGTCCAGGCCGCCCAGCGCCCCGGCCACCGGGCCGGTGTAGAGCGTGTCGACGCACAGGGCCGCCGCACTCACGCCTCCGGTGAGGGCCAGGGCGCCCGCCCGGCTGACGCCCGCGCTGTACCAGAAGGGGCTGCCGGGAGTCTCGTCCATCAGGGCGGGCCCGTCGTAGCGGTTGCGGCGCAGCGCGATGTCCGTGGCGTACACGGCCATGGCGGGCCCGAGGAGGACGACGGTGAGCTGGAGGACATTGCTGACGGTGTCGAGGAAGTCGGAGACGAGCAGCCCGTAGAGGGTGAGGGAGACGGCGGCGACGCCGTCGGCGATCACGCTGAGGGAACGGCGGATGCGGATGCCCACGGCCTGGAGGGCGAGACCCGCGCTGTAGGCGGTCAGGGCGTTGATGGCGATGGTGCCCAGGACCAGGGCGAGCAGGAACACCGGGTGGAACCAGCCGGGCAGGATCGGCTGGAGCCCGGCCTGGGGGTCGGTCATGTCGACGGCGGTCGCGGCGAGGGCGCCCAGGGAGCACACGGCGACGCTCGGGACGAAACCGCCCAGGGCGGTCCAGCCGGCGATCGCCGTCGCGGACGTGGTGCGCGGCAGATAGCGGGAGAAGTCCGCGCTGGTGGTGTACGACAGCGGCCCGGCGCCCACGAGGGTGACACCGGCGAGCAGGACCGCCCACAGGCCGGTGCCGGTGAGCGGCTCGGCCGGCGTGTGGGCGAAGTCGGCGTGGGTGAGCACGCAGCAGGCCACGACGGTGAAGGCGGCGGTGAGGACCAGGGTGACCGGGAGGTACAGCTTCATGATCATGCCGTGGCCGTAGACGCCGATGGCCAGGGTGAGGGCGGCGATGACCACCACCACGGCGGCCTTGACGCCGGTGCCCGCCGTGATGCCGGTCATCTCGACGAGCGAGAAGGCGGCGGTCGCCGCGGCGGCCAGGTTGAGGGCGAAGTAGCAGACGGAGATCATCCAGCCGACGACCGCGTTGTTCACGCGGTTGCCCCGGACTCCGTACATCGCGCGGGTGATCACCTCGCTCGGGGCGCCGGCGGCCGGGCCGGAGACCGCGAGCAGCCCGGTGAGCACCCAGAACAGGTTCCCCACCACGATCACGGCGAGGGCCTGCCGGAGCGTCAGGCCCATGAGGACCAGGGCGCCGCCTATGACCAGGCTGAGGTAGTTGACGTTGGCCGCCGCCCAGACGGAGAAGAGCCGTCGCGGATGGCCGTGGCGCTCCTGTTCGGGGATGTGGTCGATGCCGTGCGCCTCGATGCGGACCGCCCGGTCCCGCGCGGGCGGCGCCTCCGGGCGGGCGGCGCCGGTGCCGGGACACGGGTCGGGAATCGTGGACGCCATGAGGCCCCCTCCGGTGCTGGTAACCCACCTGCTTGCTTGTTGGTCGCACACTCAATAGCATCGATTCCATGCCGTCAAGCGTTCCGAACAAGCGAATCCGCAAATCTCCAGCCGCCAGACGTGCGGAAATCGTTGCGACCGCCGCTGTCGTGGCGTTGGCCGAGGGACTGGAGTGCATCACGCTGCGGCGGATCGCCGACGAGCTGGGCGTCCGGCCCGGACTGATCAGCCACTACTTCCCGGCGGTGGAGGACCTGGTGGCCGAGGCGTTCGGCCACGCCGCCGCGGCCGAGCTCGACGAACTCCTCCCGGCCGACCGGGGCGGGGCCACGCCGACCCGGCACCTGGCCCGGTTCCTCGCCCTGACGTCCGGTGCGGCCTACGACGACATCAGCCGGCTGTGGCTCAACGCCCGGCACCTCAGCCGCTACCGGCCCGCCCTGCGCGAGCGGGTCGCCGCGCAGGAGGCGTCCTGGCGCGAGCGGCTCGTCGGGCTCGTCCGCGACGGCGTCGCCCGCGGGGAGTTCCGCACCGAGGAGCCGGTGCTGGCGGCCATCCGGATCCTGGTCGTCCTCGACGGTCTCGGCATGCTCGTCAACAGCGCCGACACCGCGGACGACCCGCCCGAGGTGCGGCTCATGCCCGCCACCACCGCCGAACGCGAACTCGGGCTGCCGCCGGGCACCCTGACCGCCGCCGCCCCGAAGTGACCCCCTCCCAAGGAGCCCGTGTGCGCACCTCCCTCATCCTCCTCTCGGCCCGTCTGCTCGACCCGGCCACCGGCGCGTTCCTGCCGCAGACCGCGCTGGCGGCGGCGGGCGGACGGATCACCGCTCTCGGCGACGACCGGGAGATCCGCGCGCTCGCGGACGCCTCGACCACGGTGATCGACCTGGGCGGAGCCGTGGTGACGCCCGGCCTGGTCGACGGCCACGTCCACCCCGTCACCGGTGCCGAACTGACCCACGGCCTGGACCTGTCGGGCTGCGGCGACCTGGACCAGGTGCGCGAGGCGCTGGCCCGCGCGGTGCGGGACCTGGCCCCCGGCGCATGGCTCCAGGGCTGGGGCCTGGACCCCAACGTCTTCGGCGGGGGTCCCGTCGGCATCGCCCCCCTCGACCCGGTGCTCGACGGGATACCGGCGCTGCTGCTGCTGTTCGACGCCCACTCCATGCTCGCCAGCCGGCGTGCGCTGGAACTCGCCGGGGTGGACGGGCCGCGCACCTTCGACCAGGCCACGGCCGAGGTGGTGTGCGACGCCGACGGCCGGCCCACGGGCCTGCTCCTGGAGGACGCCGCCTGTGAGCTGGTGGAGCGCGTCGCACCGCGGCCCACCCGCGAGGAGCGCCGCGAGCGGCTCGCCGCCGCGCTGCGTGCCATGGCCGCCACGGGCCTGACCGGCGGCCACGTCATGGACGCGAACGGCGACAGCCTCGCCTTCTACGCCGAACTCGACGCGGCCGGCCGGTTGCCGCTGCGGCTGCGGGTCGCCCCCTGGTGCCAGCCCGGCACCGATGAGGACGGCCTGCGCGCGCTCATCGGGCAGCAGGGGACGGGCGGCGCGCTGTGGCGGACCGCCGGCGTCAAGATCTTCATGGACGGCACCGTCGACAACGGCACCGCCTGGCTGGAACGCCCGGACTGCCACGGCGAGTCCACGCACGCCTTCTGGCCCGACCCCGAGGAGTACACGCGCGTCGTCGGCACGCTCCACCGGGCCGGGGTGCCCACGGCCACCCACGCGATCGGCGACGCCGCCGTACGCCATGCCCTCGACGCGGTGGAGAAGGCGCAGGCCGGCGACGCGAACGGGGTGCGCCACCGGATCGAGCACATCGAGACCGTCCCCGACGACACCCTGCGCCGGTTCGCCGCCCTCGGCGTCGTCGCCTCCATGCAGCCCACCCACTGCTGCGACTTCACCCGCGCCGACCACACCGACAACTGGTCCCGCCGCCTGGGCGAGGAGCGCGCCGCGCGCGCCTGGCGCTGCCGCGACCTGCACGACTCCGGCGCGGTCGTGGTCCTCGGTTCGGACTGGCCCATCGCGCCCTACCCGCCGCTGGGTGTCATGGCGGGCGCCCGCCACCGCCGGCCGACCCGCGACCTGACCCGGGCGCCGCACGGCCCCGAGCAGGCGCTGACCGCGCTGGAGGCGCTGCGGGGCATGACCGTCAACGCGGCCTACGCGGCGGGCGAGGAGCGGATCGCCGGCCGGATCGCCGTCGGCCACCGCGCCGACCTGACGGTGCTCGCCGACGACCCGCTCACCGTCCCGGCCACCGAGCTGGCGGAGCTGCCGGTGCTGCTGACCGTCCTCGACGGCCGTCCGACCCACCGCGACGCGGCCCTGTGAGGTACCACGGGCGGAAGGGCGCCGCCCCGGCCCGGGCGTGAGCCGACGGCCGGTGCCTGTGTGGTCCCGGCCGGATCACGCAGGCACCGGCCGGTGGCGGCGGCACCGCGGTGTGGAGCGGCGCCGCGCGCTGCGGCGCCGGCGGTCCGCGCCCTCGTTACGGGCGGGCCAGCAGGGTGCGGACGCCCTCGGAGGTGAGGGTGAGCCGGTGGTCCGAACTGGCGTCGATGGCCAGGGACAGGTCGTCGGCGGGCCAGTGGGCGGCCAGGGCGCCCAGCGGCACCAGCCGGTAGCGGGAGACGAAGGGCAGCAGCTCGGACATCTCCAGCTCGGAGGTGAAGACGGGCACGACCTGTCCGCCGCCCGGCTGCTCCAGCACGGGGAGCGCCACGATCGCCGGGTTGGTGGCGTCCTCGTCGGCGGCGTCGTCGGGGACGGGCACGAGCACGTCGCTGCTCGCGAGCGTGTCCAGCGCCGCGGTGTCCTCGGTGTTCTCGGCGAGTGCGTCCAGCGCGCGCTGGGCGGGCGTGGCGGTGTTGTCGTTCGCGGGTGTGTCCATGGTGAATCCCTGGTAGCGGCGGTCGCGCGGCCCGCCGGGTCAGACCGGCCGGGGCGCGCTCGTTCGGCCCGCCCGGAAGATGGTGGTGTCGATCGGTCCGGACGCGGTCCTGCCTCGCGTACCCGGTGGCCCGGGCCGCAATCCTGCCCGGGGGGCGAGCGCCGCGCACCCGGGCCGGGAGCCCGGCGGCGCGTACGTTCCCGCAGCCGGACCGGCCCACGCCCCGGGCGCTCCGGGCGGTGCCTCACGCGGACCGCGCGGTGGGGGCGCCGCTCACCCGGCCGGGCGCACCCGTCCCATGCCGCCCGGCCCGCTGTGCGCTCGCCCGGGGCACGGCCTTCCGGCGGGACTCTTGACCCGACTGGTGTTACCGGTAACAGTTACCGGTAACACCCCCCCTCGCCCGTGCTTCCAGTCCCCGCCCGCCGACCAGCGGGCCTCCCCGCGCAGTCCGCGCGTGTCCGCACGACCGGCCGCCGGGCCGGTCCCGGGCGGCCGTACCGCCCCCGCCCGCACCGATCCGAAGGGAAGCGCCCCATGCCCGCCCTGACCACGACATCCGACGGGTTCCTGCTGGACGGCGAGCCGTTCCGCATCGTCTCCGGGGCACTGCACTACTTCCGCGTCCACCCGGAGCAGTGGGCGGACCGGCTGCGCAAGGCACGGCTCATGGGACTCAACACGGTGGAGACGTACGTGCCGTGGAACCTGCACCAGCCGGACCCCGAGGGCCCCCTCGTCCTCGACGGGCTGCTGGACCTGCCGCGCTATCTGCGGCTGGCCGGGCAGGAGGGGCTGCGCGTCCTGCTGCGCCCCGGGCCCTACATCTGCGCCGAGTGGGACGGAGGCGGGCTGCCGGCCTGGCTCACCGCCGACCCGGACATCCGGCTGCGCAGCAGCGACCCCCGCTTCACCGGCGCCGTCGACCGCTATCTCGACCTCCTGCTGCCCCCGCTCCTGCCGCACTTCGCCGCGTCCGGCGGGCCGGTCGTCGCCGTCCAGGTGGAGAACGAGTACGGGGCGTACGGCGACGACACCGCGTATCTGCGGCACCTGGCCGACGCGTTGCGCGCGCGGGGCGTGGAGGAACTGCTGTTCACCTGCGACCAGGCCGACCCGGCCCACCTGGCGGCGGGCAGCCTGCCGGGCGTGCTCGCCACCGGGACCTTCGGCAGCCGCGTCGAGCAGTCCCTCGCCCGTCTGCGCGCCCACCAGAGCGAAGGCCCGCTGATGTGCACCGAGTTCTGGGTCGGCTGGTTCGACCACTGGGGCGGCCCGCACCATGTGCGCACCGCGGCCGACGCCGCCGCCGACCTGGACCGGCTGCTGTCCGCCGGGGCCTCCGTCAACCTGTACATGTTCCACGGCGGCACCAACTTCGGCTTCACCAACGGCGCCAACCACCACCACGCCTACGCCCCCACCGTCACCTCGTACGACTACGACGCACCGCTCACCGAGTGGGGCGACCCCGGTCCCAAGTACCACGCCCTGCGGGAGGTGATCGCCCGCCACCTCCCCGTCCCCGACGAGCCGGTCCCCTCCCCCGGCCGCAGACTCGCGCCCACCGAGGTGGTACTGGACCGCCGGGCACCGCTGCTGCCGCACGCGAGCGTGCTCGGGGCACCGGTGCGCGCCGAGGAGCCGCTGACGATGCACGCGCTCGGGCAGCGCGCCGGCTTCGCGCTGTACCGCACCTCGGTGCCCCGCTCCGGCGACGGTCTGCTCCGCTTCACGGGCGGGCCCGGCGACCGTGCCCAGGTCTTCGTGGACGGCGCCCCGGCCGGTGTGCTGGAGCGCGAACGCCGTGACGAGACCCTGCCCGTGCGGATCCCGCGCCCCGGCGCCACGCTGGAGGTGCTGGTGGAGAACATGGGCGGGGTCAACTACGGGCCGCACATCGGGACCCCCAAGGGCCTGCTCGGTCCCGTCTCGTTCGAGGACACCGCGCTGCGGGGCTGGGACTGCCACCCGCTGCCGCTGGACGGCCCGAACGGCCCGGCGCAGGCGCTCCCGTTCGCCCCGGCCGGGCAGGCCACGTCCGCCGCGCCCGCCTTCCACCGCGGGACGTTCCAGGTGGGAGAGGTCGCCGACGCCTTTCTGGCCCTGCCCGGCTGGACCAAGGGCCAGGCGTGGCTCAACGGCTTCCCGCTCGGCCGCTACTGGAACCGGGGGCCGCAGCGCACCCTCTACGTCCCCGCCCCGGTGCTGCGCCCGGGCGCCAACGAGCTCCTGCTGCTGGAGCTGCACGGCACCACGAACGCCCGCGCGCTGCTCACCGACACCCCGGACCTGGGGCCGGTCCAGTCCTGAGCGGCTCACGGCGCGGCCGTCCGCCCGGGCCGCTCCCGGCGGTGCCGCCGGGCGACTGCCTATGCTGGGCTCGCACCCGGCCGGCCGCCCGGCCCGCCGCGGTCCAGCCGCAGCGCCGTACCGACGTACGGACGCACCGACGCCGAGGAAGCACCCGCCATGACGCCAAGCGCCGACGACGGCCCCGCCCCCCGGCGGCGCGGCAGACGCAGCTTCGCGGGTGCCCGCCCCGTGATGGCCGACGTGGCGCGGGCGGCCGGGGTCTCCAAGCAGACCGTCTCCCGGGTGCTCAACGACCACCCCGCGGTGCGGCCGGCGACCCGGGAGGCGGTCCTGGAGGCCATGCGGACGCTGGGCTACCGTCCCAGCCGCAGCGCGCGGTCGCTGGCCAGCGGCCGGACCCGGATGCTCGGCGTCATCTCCTTCGACGCGGCGCGCTACGGTCCCGCGGCCGTCCTGACGGCGATCAACACGGCGGCGCAGCGGGCCGGTTACCTCGTGAGCTCCATCGCCCTGGACACGGCCGACCGGGACACCGTGACGGAGGCGGTGCACCGCTTGTCGGCCGAGGGCGCCGACGGGGTGATCGCGATCGCCCCGCAGCGATGGGTGGGCCGGGCGCTGGCGGAGGCCGACCTGGACACGCCGCTGGTGGTCCTCGACAACGCCCTGGCCGACGACATCCCCCTCGTCACCGGCGACTCCCCCACCGGCGCCCGCAAGGCCACCGAGCACCTGCTGGGCCTGGGGCACCGCACCGTCCGGCACCTGGCGGGCCCGGCCGGCTGGTCCTCCGCCGACCAGCGGCTGGCGGCCTGGCGGGCCACGCTGGAAGCGGCCGGGGCCGAGGTGCCCGAGCCGCTCGCCGGCGACTGGAGCGCGGACTCCGGCTACGACCTCGGCCGCCGGCTGGCACGCGACCCGGAGGTGACGGCGGTGTTCGCCGCCAACGACCAGATGGCGCTGGGGCTGCTGCACGCGCTGCACGAGGCCGGACGCTCCGTGCCCGGCGACGTCAGCGTGGTCGGCTACGACGACATCCCGGAGGCCGCCCATCTGCTGCCACCGCTGACCACCGTGCGCACCGACTTCGCGGAGATCGGCACCCGTTCGCTGCGCCTGCTGCTGCACCGGATCGACGGCAGCGGCGAACCGCCGCCGGCCGGTCCGGTCGTCCCGGTCGGCCTCGTCGTCCGCCGCAGCAGCGGGCCGCCGCCGCAACGCTCCTCGCACACCTGAGGCGAGCGGGGCGGACCGCCGCGAGACTGGTCCGCCGCACCCGCCCGCCGTCCCGCGCGCGGACCACGACGGCCTCGGTGACCGCGTCCGTCTCCGCCTCCGCGTCCGCCGGCGCCCCCGCGTCAGCCGACCACGGGGCTGCGGCGCTCCAGGAGGACGACGTCGCGCCACCGGCCCCGGTGGCGGCCGACGCGTTCACGGGTGCCGATGACGCGGAACCCCGCTCGCCGGTGGAGGGCGAGGCTGGCGGTGTTCTCGGGGAAGACGCCCGACTGGACGGTCCACACCCCGGCCGCCTCGGTGGACTCGATGAACGCCTTCAGCAGGGCGGAGGCGACCCCGCGGCCCCTGGCGTCGGGATGCACGTAGACGGAGTGTTCCACCACACCGGCGTAGGCGCGGCGCGGGGAGACCCGGGTGGCCGCGATCCAGCCGAGCACCGTGCCGTCCGCCCCGTCCACGGCGACGAAGCGGTGCTCGGGGAGCTTCGCGGAGTCGAACTCCGCCCAGTCCGGCGCCTCGGTCTCGAAGGTGGCCTCGCCCTCGTCGATGCCCGCCTGGTAGATGCGCAGCACCTCGTCGGCGTGCTCGGCCCGCAGGGGCGTGATCAGCACGCCCGGAACGCTCTCGCCGGTCATCCGGTCTCCTCGAAGCCGGCTCACGCCGCGGCCGGGACGGCCAGCAGCGTGCCCATCGCGGCGAGCACCGACGGCTCGACCCGGTAGTAGACCCATGTGCCCCGCCGCTCGGAGACGAGCAACCCGGCCTCCTTCAGCTTCTTGAGGTGGTGGGAGACGGTCGGCTGGGAGACCCCCACGTCCGCGATGTCGCAGACGCATGCCTCCCGGTCGGGGTGGGAGGCCACTTTGGAGAACAGGCGCAGCCGGACGGGATCGCCGAGGGCCTTGAACATGGCGGCGGTCGTCTCCGCCTCCTCGGCGGTCAGCTCCCGCTCGGTCAGGGCCGGGCAGCACGGCTGGGCCGGGGGCGCGGTCCGCTTCTCCTCTGGCTTCGACATACGTCTATGTTCACACCCTTCGGACGGCTGTCCAAGATCCCACCTTCGGCCGGCGCCTCGAGAATCCCTGCTGATTCGATGCCTTTCTATATTGACTATCGCCTATTCAGTGGTCCACGCTGGCTGCATAGACAGACATCGAAGCCAGGGAGGCCCACCATGACCGCCGTCGTCTCCTCCGATCTGCCCGTCGCCGTCATCGGAGCCGGCCCCGTCGGGCTGGCCGCCGCCGCGCACCTGGCCGGACGCGGCCTCGATCCGCTCGTACTGGAAGCCGGGCCGGGCGCGGGGACCGCGGTGCGCGCGTGGGCGCATGTGCGGCTGTTCTCCCCGTGGAGCGAGGTCGTCGATCCGGCGGCCGAGAAGCTGCTCGCGCCCACCGGCTGGACGCGGCCCGACAACGCCTCCTGCCCCACCGGCGGCGAGTGGGCCGAACGGTATCTGCGCCCCTTGGCGGCGGCCCTCGGCGACCGGGTCCGCTTCCGCGCCACCGTGACCGGTGTCTCCCGCGCCGGCCGGGACCGGATCGTGGACGCCGGCCGCGAGGACCAGCCCTTCGTGCTGCAGGTGCGGTACGGGGACGGACGGGAGGGACGCGTCGCGGCCCGCGCCGTGATCGACGCCTCGGGCACCTGGTCCACCCCGGGGCCGGCCGGCGGCAACGGTCTTCCCGCCCTGGGCGAGCGGGCCGCCGCCGACCGGGTCACCTACCGCGTCCCCGACCTGACGGACCCCGCCGTCCGCGCCCGGTACGCCGGCCGGCGCACGGCCGTCATCGGCTCCGGCGCCTCCGCGTTCACGGCCCTGGCCGCCCTGGCCGAGCTGGCCCGGGCCCGGGACGGGGCCGGGACCCACACCGTGTGGATCCTGCGGCGCGGCCTGTCCGCGGCCACCTTCGGCGGCGGCCCGGCCGACCGGCTGCCCGCCCGCGGAGCCCTCGGCCTGGCCGCCGAAGCGGCCGTGCGGGACGGCCACGCCCACGCCGTCACCGGTTTCCGCACCGAGGCGATCGAGCGCGACGGCAGCGGCCGCCTGGTACTCGTCGGCGACGACGGCCGCCGCCTGGAGGCGGTGGACGAGGTGATCGCGCTGACCGGCTTCCGGCCGGATCTGTCCTTCCTGTCCGAGATCCGCCTCCGTCTCGACGAGCGCCTTCAGGCGCCGACCGCGCTGGCACCGCTCATCGACCCCAACGTCCACTCCTGCGGCACCGTCCGCCCGCACGGCCATACCGAGCTGTCCCACCCCGACCCCGGCATCTACCTGGCCGGCATGAAGTCCTACGGGCGCGCGCCCACGTTCCTCGCCATGACGGGGTACGAGCAGGTCCGCTCCGTGGCCGCCGCGCTCGCCGGCGACACCGGAGCCGCCGACCTCGTGGAGCTCACACTCCCTCGGACCGGTGTGTGCGGAGGCAGCGGCCTCTACGACATCCCGGAACCCGGGCGAACGGACGCGGACGGCTGTTGCGCGGCACCCGCGCCCCGGACGCTCCCGCCCGGCTCCGGTCCCACCGGTTCGGCCGGCTCCGGCGAGACGTCCGGTGGCTGCTGCGGCGGTTGAGCGAGCCGCCGCGCGGCGTGTCCGCACCGTCCGCTCCCGCGTGCCCCCACGGCCGACGGGCCGCCCGCCGGGCGGGCGGCCGGCAGGCGGGGCAGCCCGGCGGGGGCCCTTCGTGCGCCGGGGGCCCGCGCCGGACCCGCGCCACGAACCCGCGCCTCGAACGCGGGCAACGGGCGCGCAACTCCGGGGCCGGTGCTCGGTGATGCTCGAAACAGCTCGACTGCGAGCACATATTGACATGCGCGCGGCGAGCCCGCCAGAGTCATGCCCCGACAGTGCTGTCAGCCCCCAGCGAGGAGCGTCGCCACCATGTCGGAAACCCCCGCCGTCTCCCGCCGGTTGCTCCTGGGCGGAGCCGTCGCCACCGGAACGCTCGCGGCCGGAATCGCCGGTCCGGCGCGGTCCGCCTCAGCCGCCACCGAGCAGGCGCCTCGCCGCAGACCCGGCCAGAAGTCGATGATCGGCGTGCCGTTCGAGGCCCACCGGACCGTCCGCGTCGGTGTGATCGGCCTGGGCAACCGGGGCGCGGGCATGATCACGGGGTGGGCCGCCGTCCCCGGCTGCACCGTGACCGCCGTCTGCGACATCCGCGCCGACCGGGCCCGGCGCGCCGCGGACCGTCTGGTGAGCAGGGGCGAGCCGCGCCCCGCCGTGTTCGGCGGCTCGGCGGACGCCTACACCGAGATGCTGAAGCGCGCCGACATCGATCTGGTGTACATCGCCACGCCGTGGGAGTTCCACCACGAGCAGGGCAGGGCGGCGCTGCTGAGCGGCAGGCACGCCATGGTGGAACTCCCCGTCGCCACGGAACTGCGCGAGCTGTGGGATCTCGTCGACACCTCCGAGCGGACCCGCAGGCACCTGATGCTCGCGGAGAACTGCTGCTACGGCCGCAACGAGCTCGCCGTGCTCAGGATGGCGCACGACGGCCTGTTCGGGGACGTCACCAACGGTCACGGGGGGTACCTGCACGACCTGCGGGAACTGCTCTTCTCCGACACCTACTACACCGACTCCTGGCGGCGGCTGTGGCACACCCGCAGCACCGCCTCCCTGTATCCCATGCACGGGCTCGCCCCGATCGCGGGGGCCATGGACATCAACCGCGGCGACCGGATGACCACGCTGCGCGCCACCTCCACCGCGCCGAGAGGGCTGGCCGACTACCGCGAGCGCTTCGTCCCCAGGAGCCATCCTTCCTGGAAGGAGACGTACATCAACGGTGACCTCGTCACCTGTCTGATCGAGACGGAGCAGGGGCGGACGATCCGCGCGGAGCACGACGTGAGTTCGCCCCGGCCCTACAGCCGGATCAACAGCCTCGCCGGCAGCCGGGGCATCGTCGAGGACTACGCCGGTCCGGCGCCCACCGGCGCGCGTGTCTACCTCGAACCGGATCACAGCGGTCACGCCTGGCGCGACTTCGCCGGCTACCGCACCCGGTTCGACCACTGGCTGTGGCGGACGGTGGGCGACGACGCGGCGAACAACGGGGGCCACGGCGGCATGGACTACGTCATGCAGTGGCGCACGGTCCAGCTCATGCGCCTCGGCCTCGCACCGGACATCGACGTCTACGACTCGGCGGCCTGGTGCGCTCCGGTGCCGCTCAGCGCCGCGTCCCTGGCCAGGGGCGGCCGCCCCGTGGAGATCCCCGACTTCACCCGCGGCGGGTGGGCGGACGCGCGCCCCGGTCTCGACTCGCACGCCGTGGAGATGCCGCCCGTGGCCTGAGCCGGAGGCGCGGCCCGCACGGCGTCCGCCGCCACCGCCTTTCCCCCGACGTCCGGCTGGTCGTTTCAGACGAAACGACCAGTCAGACGTCGTTTCTTGCCCAACCATCGAGAACCACCTGCGCGTGGGGGCCGTCTTACGGCTGGGCGCGGCGACCATGACCGCGCTTTTGCAGGCAGCAACGGGACAGGACACTCATGAGACTGACGGTCAAGACCGCAGCGTTAGCGGCAGCCATCGCAGCCACCGCCGTACTGGCGGTTCCGGGAACCGCATCGGCCGACACCCGCCCCGACCGGGCCGTGTCCCGCTGTTCGGAAGGCAAAGTCTGCCTCTTCGACGGCCACAACCTCACCGGGGACGTCCTCCAGCTCGACCCGGTGACCACCACCTTCATCGGCTGGGAGTGGAACGACCGGGCCAGCTCGGTGTGGAACCGCAGTGGCGACTATGCCTGCATCTGGCTCGATGCCGATCACTACGGCTATCCCTTCGACATCCCGCCGGGCGCGACGCAGGAACTCCTGTACCTCTACGACAACGCGGTGTCCTCCATCTCGATCAACGGCTGCGGAGGCTGAGCCGGCCGGTCGACCCATCCCGCCGTCCGCCCGAGCTTCGCGGGCGGACGGCGTGATGCGGCTGAGCGACGCTCTTCCGAAACGCGCGCCACCGCACGTCGGAAGTCCAGGGCCGTGAGGCGGCCGGGAGGAAGGCGGGAAGGCCGCGTTTTGCGCCGCCGGTCGCGGCCAACCCGGCAGGGGACAGCCGAGGAGGGGCGCGACCCGCCCGGCCGCGCCCCTCCCCCTGACCGATCTGGCGGAGGTGACCGGTGATGACAACGGTCAAGGACATGCTCGCCGCCTATCCGGCCGACCTGGGCGGGATCGACCGCGACCGGCTCGCCCGCTGCGTCGAGGAGTGCCTCGCCTGCGCCCAGGCGTGTACGGCGTGCGCGGACGCGTGTCTGTCCGAGGGCATGGTCGGAGAGCTCACCAAGTGCATCCGCACCGACATGGACTGCGCGGACATCTGCGAGACCACCGCCGCCGTGCTGTCCCGGCACACCGGCTACGACGCCCATGTCACCCGGGCGATCCTGACGGCCTGCGCCACCGCCTGCAAGGCGTGCGCCGACGAATGCGCCACGCACGCGGACATGCACGAGCACTGCCGTCTGTGCGCGCAGGCCTGCCGCTCCTGCGAACAGGCGTGCAACGACCTCGTCCAGGCCCTGGGCTGACCGCCCGGTGCGTGACACGTCGCCGGCCGGGCGCGGGACGGCCGGCGGCAGCCGGGTCAGCCGAGGCCGAGGGCCGTCAGCGTCTGCTCGGCCATGCGCCGCTCGCCCAGGGCGTTGGGATGGACGGGCACCACGTTGGTCCCGAAGAGCAGGGGCTCCACCCAGCGGGTTCCGGCGGCCCGGCAGGCGTCGTGCCCCTCCGAGGTCCGGGAGAAGTCCACGTACGTGGTGCCGGTCTCGTGGGCCGCGCGGGCGATGACCGCGTTGAGGCGCGCCTGGATGCCGCGCAGGTAGGGCACGTCGCCGGAGGCGATCGGCATCCTGGCGTAGCAGGACGGGTCCGCCGTGGGCGGCAGTATCCACGGGTAGCCGAGGACGGCGACCCGCGCGGCGGGGGCCTTCGCCCGGATCTTGTGCAGGGCCGCCTTCACCGCCGGGTAGGTGCTGTCCTCGATCCGGTCCTCGAACGTTCCGCCGTAGAGGGTCTTGCAGGGACTGCCCTGTCCCCCGGTGGCCAGGCCGGCGGTGCCGCAGGCCAGCAGGGCGCCGATGAAGGTGTTGTTGTCGTTGCCGCCGATGGTCAGGGTCACCAGCCCGGTGGCGCTGCCGACGGCGTCGAGCTGCGGGGGCACGCCGGGGTACTGGGCCGCGGAGAAGTCCTTGGTCCGGGCGCCGCCGCAGGTGACGTCCGTGAGGGCGGCGCCGGTGCGCCCGGCGATGACGTTCGGGTAGTTGAGCGTGGACCGCAGGCAGAGCAGCGGGGCCCGGGGATCGACGGGGAGAACGCCGGAGCCCGCGCTGTAGCTGTCACCGAGGGCGACGTACGACAGGGGTTCGGCGGCGTGCGCGGCGGGGGCGGCCAGGCCGACGGCCACCGCGCTCACGGCGGTGGCCATCGCCGCCAGGGCACGGCGGAGGGCGCGTCTGGGCATCCGTACTCTCCTCGGAGTCGGGCATGCCGGACCCGGGCACGGCGGTGCCCGGCGGCGTACGGGTGGGGACTCTGCGGCTCGGCGAAGAGGTCGACGGCGGTCGCGCGCCCAGGGACGGCGCGCACCCCGGCGACGCGGGGGGGGGACACTGAGTTACTGAACGGTTCTACCGTTAAGTAATGTGCAGCCCGCCGGACCCTCCGTCAACAAAGCCGACAGAACTTCTTGCAATCACCACCACCGCCGGGCCCGCCGGGGCAGGGCCGGTGTCTGCGGGACCGGCCCTGCCCTGACGACGCCTCAGCCCGGACCATGCCTCAGCTCATCGGCAGCGCCCGGACGTTCCGTCCGGCCGTCGGCACCGCGCCGCCCCGGCTGTTGCGGGCCGAGGTGTCCGCCGCGAGCGCCGCGGCCCGGGTGCGGATGGCGGGCAGCTGGGCGTAGAGCAGCTCGCCGGGACATTCGGTGTTGTAACCGTCGCGGTGCCCGTGGATCGTGGGGAAGCTCAGCTTGGCTCCCTTGGCCCAGGTCGCGCCGGCGTGGTTGCGGCCGGCGGCACCGGCGGTCAGCGTGGTGGTGCCCGTGGGAGAGACGCCGTACTGGCCGAGCTTCCACGCCGCCAGCTTCGCCACGGAGTCCAGGACCGCTGCCGGTGGGGCGACGTCCGTGTAGTTGCCCAGCACCGCGATGCCGCTGGTCTCCGTGTTGAAGCCGTAGGCGTGCGCCGCAAGGACCGCGCGGTCGACGCCGCCCTTGCGCCCCTCGTAGAGCGTGCCGCACTTGTCGACGAGGAAGTTGTAGCCGATGTCCTTCCACCCCAGTTGCTGCACGTGGTAGGCGTGGATCCCGCGCAGTACGGCCGGGGCCTCGGCGCAGGTGTAGGTGTTGGATCCGGCGGTGTGGTGGACCACCACCGCCTTGACCCCGCCGGGCAGATAGGCGGGGGCTTCCGGGCTGATGGACTCGTCCGCGCCCCACCCGGCGCGCGAGACGATCGCCGGGCGCGGGGCCGCGGTGGCCTGGGAGGCCGTCACCGGCTCGGCCAGCGGCGCGGGCCCGGCGGATCCGGCGGGCCCGCCCGGCCCCGGGTCGACCAGGTCCAGCCGCAGCCCCTCGGGCAGGGTGAACGAGCCGTCCGGCGCCGGGCCGACCCGCACCTCCACACCGTCGGACGGTCCCACCCACACCGGGGCGGTGCCGCCCCGCAGCGCGGTCTCCTCACCGTGGGCGTGGTCACCGTCCAACTTCAGCCAGCCGGACCACCGTGCCGTCCCCATCGCCCGGGTGCGCACCTCCACCGTCGCGGTCAGATGGGCGTCCGGGTCGTCCCAGGTGACCCCGAGCATGCGGAAGGGGCGGGTGTCCGTCCCGCTCAGCACGGCACCGTCCCGGACGGCCGGGATCGGTACCGTGCGGGACCGGTCGAGTCCCCTGAGCGGGGCCCCGGCCCCCTCACCGCTGTATCCGTGCGCTCCCGCGCCCCAGAAGATCTCGAGGACCAGTGTTCCCGCCGCGGCTCCCGCGGCCCAGCGCGCTCTGCTCCACACGTGTCGACTCCCTCGCCGGCCAGCGCTGCATGATCGAACGCGAGTGTGGCAGCCGCCCGGCGTTGGTCGGATCATCGACACGGAGACGCGGCCGGTGCCCCCGGCACGATGCCCCGCGAGGGTGAGGGGCCGGGGGCCGGATGGCGGATCGCTCCCGCCTCACGGGCCGTGAGGCCGGTGCTCCCGGCCGTGCGTGGTCCGCCGGCGAACGGGGCGCGACGCCCGCGGCCGAGGGGGGCCGCCGCTCAGGAGCCGGCCGTCGCGGCCGCCTCGTTCCACCGCCGGTCGAGGTCGGCGAAGAAGTCCTCCAGGCTGCCCTTGCGCGCGCCCCGCGCGAGGTCGATCAGCTGCTGGCGGTAGTCGGGCTTGTTCAGGCCGATCTCCGCCGCGTTGTCGATCGCGTTCACCTCGGCGGCCTTCGCATCGGAGCGCTCCACGAAGGCGACATCGTTGTCAACAAAGTCTTCGAGCGTGCTGGGCATGGGCGAGGTCTTCACCGCCGGCACGGCGCCCTCGTTCTCCGAATAGCCCGACTCGTCGGTGAACCAGTCGATCCAGGCCCGGGCGGCGGCCTTGTGCTCGGAGTGGATGCTGACCGCCTGCTGGTAGTCGCTGGCGACCATGGTGCAGAACCTGCCGTCCTTCTGCACGGGGAAGGGCATGAACCCGATCTCGTCGGGGTCGGTGCCGGCCTTCTCCGCCGCCTCCCGCATCTGCTTGATGGCCCAGGAGCCCAGGTGCATGGTGGCGATCTCACCCTTGGCGATCATCCCCTTGGAGGCTTCCCAGTTGGTGGTGCTGGGGTCCTTCTCGGACAGCCCTTCCTTGACGATGTCGTACAGGAGCGTGTCGATCACACGCAGATCGCCGCCCCGTTTCCAGGGGGAGACCGCCCCGGCGAGCTTGTTGTTGGCCTGGGCGTCGCATCCGGCCGAGCCGACGTTGTTGGTCCAGCCGGTCAGCGGCCAGGCGTCCTTGAAGTTCGTGTAGTACGGCAGGGAGTCCGTCCGGGCCTCGATCGTCCGCAGGTCCGCCAGGAACTCCTCGGGTGAGGCCGGCCACTCGGTGATGCCGGCCTTCTTCCACACGGCCTTGTTGTAGACGAAGCCGTTGGCCGCCCCGAACTGGGCGATGCCGTACACCTTGCCGCCGACCTCGGTGTTGTCGCTGAAACGGTACGTGGCACCCAGTTCCCCGGCGGTGCCCAGGGGCGCGAAGAACTTCGGGTAGTCGTTCTTGGCGACGACACCGGGGATCATCAGGACGTCGCCGTAGTCGTCGGTGTTCATCCGGATCCTGACCTCCCCCTCGTAGTCGGTGAGGGCCTCGAACTCCACCTTCACCTCGGGGTAGACCTTGTTGAACTCGGCGGCGTACCGGTCCATCGTCCCGTCCTGGACGAGGTCGGTGCGCGATGTCAGGACCGTGATGGTGCCGCTGGCGTCGGCGGGATCGGCGGGCGCCTTGGCGGTCTCGCCGGAGGCCGTGCCCGTGCCGCTGCACCCCGCGACGGTCAGGACCGCGGTGGCCAGAAGCGCTCCGGTGAGCGCCTTCCTCTTCCCCATGTGCCCAGCTCCTTCGAGAACGCGGCTCAGCTCTGCGGGTGAGATGTCGGCACTATGGCAGCCGGTGATTAACCGGTGAAGCTGGGATTTCCGCCGTGATGCCCAATCGTTACCGGCTGCCGCACCGCATCGCGAGGGCCCACTTGTTGACGAGGCATCGACGGTTCAGGGAAAAGACTAGACCGGTTTATGGTCAGGTAAGCGGGTATTGCCGACGAGGTGACGGCCCGTCAACCGCGACGCGGTGACGGGCGGCTCGGGTGGTCGGTCAGGGGTACGGGGGCGGGAATCGAGACGGTCGCGGTGCCGCCGGCGGGACGGGTGACGCTCTCGGACCGGCGGAGCCGGCCGGCCGAGGTGGCGCCGTCGGCGGCGCGGCCACCCCGGCTTCCGCATCGACGACGTGGAATTCCGCGTGGCCCGCTCGCTGCCGTCCCGGCCCTGACCACGGCCGGCGCGCCCGGACCGCCGCCCGGCGGGGCCCGACACCCCGGTGACGGGCGCGTGCCGCCGCCGGGCGGGCACGCGCCCGGGCACCCTCGTGGAACGGACCCCGGGGGCGCGGGCCGCCGTGGCGGCGTGTGCGGTGGTCCTCTCAGAAGGTCAGGTGCAGTGACTCCAGACCCAGGTTGGCGCGGACCAGCCTGGCCCGGTGCGGGGTCCCCCCGGTGATGGCGTACCGGGGGATCCGGCGGTGCCACTCCTCGAACACCAGCCGCATCTCCAGCCGGGCCAGGTGGGTGCCCAGGCAGCGGTGCACGCCCAGGCCGAAGCTGGTGTGCGGGTTCTCCGGGCGGTGGAAGTCGATCTCGTGGGCCCGCGGCCAGCAGGTCTCGTCCCGGTTGGCCGTGTTCAGATGGGCGTTGATCAGCGTCCCGGCCGGTACGGGGCAGCCGCCGATCTCCACGTCCTCGGTGGTCATCCGCGGCAGGAAGGGGGCCGGCGGGTCCAGCCGGAGCAGTTCCTCCACGGCGGCGGGGACGAGGGAGAGGTCCCGCGCCAGCTCCCGCTGCCGCTCGGGGTGGGTGGCCAGCCGTTCCATGCCGAGGGCGAGTGCGTCGGTGACGGTCTCCAGACCGGCCAGCACCAGCATCAGGCAGACCCCCAGCGCCTCGTCGTCGGACAGGCGGTCGTCGCCCTGGAGGGCCAGGATCTCGCTGAGGATGTCGTCGCCGGGGTCGGCACGGCGGGTGCGTATCAGCTCCGCCAGGTAGCCGCCCATGGCCATGGTCTGCTCCACCTTGGCGGCCCGTTCCTCGTCGGTGAGCGGCACCTCGCCGGCGGCGTCGGCGGTCAGTTGCAGGGCCGCGTCCTTCCAGCCGATGAACCGGTCGCGGTCCTCGAGCGGGAGCCCCAGCAGGGTCAACAGCGCCTGGGCGGGGAACGGACCGGCGATGCCGGCGACGAAGTCGCAGGTGCCGCGGGCCTTGACCGCCTCGACGAGGCCGACGGCCTGGGCACGCAGCGACTCCTCCAGCGGCCGGATCCGGCGGGGGCTGAAGAACGGCTGCAGGATGCGGCGGTAGCGGGTCTGCTCGGGCGGGTCGAACGCCAGCGGGATGAGCGGGTAGCCGGTCTCCACGGCCTCGAAGACCTTCTGGATGGAGAACCGGCCCGGGTCCCTGAGCACCGCCTTGACGACGGCGAGGGAGGTCACCGCGAGGCCGTCCGCCATGGGCACCGCCTCTCCCCGGGCGCTCAGGATCCGCCAGGCTTCGTCCCGCCGCTCGGCGACCGGGAGGTCCGCGACGGTGCTCGCGGTGCTGTGGTCAACGCTGGTCATCCCACGTTCCGTTCTTCGTCACTGCCGTTGTCCGTGCTTCGCTGTCCGTGCCGCCGCCCGTACCGGGCTCTCGCCGTCCGGTGCGGGCGGGACCCGCAGGGGGCCCCGCGGCCCCCCGCGGGGGTGCCGCGGGTGTGCCGCGGCTCATACCCGAACGGGCAGCCGTGCCGCCCCGCGCAGGCTCAGCAGGCCGTTCCACTCGACCTCGCCCGCCAGTTCCAGGCCGGGGAAGCGCCGCACCAGCTCGCCGATGGCCACCCTGCCCTCGATGCGGGCCAGCGCCGCGCCGAGGCACAGGTGCATGCCGCCGCCGAAGGAGACATGACGGCGCGCGTTCTCCCGGTCCAGCCGCAGCTCCTCCGCGTCCGGACCGAAGTACGACTCGTCCCGGTTGGCCCCGGCCAGGTTGGCGAGGATGAACGAGCCCGGCGGGATCTCGTGGCCGCCCACCTCGTAGGGCTCCAGGGTGATGCGCCGGCTGTTGTGCACGGGGGCGTCGTAGCGGAGCAGTTCCTCGATCGCGTTCTGCTCCAGCTCGGGCTTGTCCCGCAGCAGCCGCAGTTGGCCGGGGTTGCGCAGCAGGGCGAGGGTGCCGCCGGAGATCAGGTTCACGGTCGTCTCGTGTCCTGCCACGTACAACATGGTGACCTGGGCGATCAGTTCGTCCCGGCTGAGGACGTCGCCGTGGTCCTCGGCGGTGATGAGGGCGGTGAGCAGGTCGTCGGCCGGGTTGCGCCGCTTCCAGTCGACGGCTTCGCCGACGATGTCGAACAGCTCGGCGTCGGCCGCCTCGACCGCCCTCATCACCTCGGGGTCGGTGGTGGGCTCCACGGAGCGCATCAGGGTGTGGGTGAGCGTGCGCATCCGCACGGTGTCGGTCGGCGGCATACCGAGCATCCGCGAGATCACGGTGAACGGCAGCGGGAAGGCGAGCGCCTCGACCAGGTCCCCGCCGCCGTCCGCGGCGATCCGGTCCAGGGCCTCGTCGACGAGGGAGCGGATCTCCCCCTCCATCGCGTTGACGGCGCGCGCCGTGAAGGCCATGGTGACCAGCTTGCGCAGCCGGGTGTGGTCGGGAGCGTCGCGGTCCAGCAGGGCCAGCCCCTTCAGCCTCGGCTCGTCCGTGACGCCGGCCTTCGCGTACGCGTCGCGGAACGGGCCCGGGGCGACATGGCGCTGCTCGACGGAGAGCCCCGAGCGCATCAGCGCGGACACGTCCTCGTAGCGGGAGAGCATCCAGAAGCCGCCCGGGTGCTCGTGCACCGGCACATACCTGCGCAGCTCCGCGTAGTGCGGGTAGGGGTCGTTCATGAAGTCGGGGGTGAACGGGTTGAAGATCAAGGGCTCGCTGGGCGTTTCGGTGGTCATGGTGCACTCCTGTCAGGCGGGTCCGCGCACGCGCCGGGTGCCGCGTGCGGGCGGGGAGGTGGTCGGGGTCGGGCGCGTCGGGGGCGGCTCGTTCGCTTCGGCCGCGGTCATGCGTCCCGGGTCTCGTGCAGGCTCCTCAGCCGGCCGGTGATGTGGGCCGCCGCGCCGTCCATGAGGGTGTCGGCAACTGCTGCGACCGTCCGGGCCCGCCAGTCGCGCAGGTCCGAGGTGGCGACCGCCTGGTTGAACGCGCCCATCGCCGGGCCGCAGTGGACCAGGTAGTCGACCCGGGACCGCTCGTCGCCCGTGACCGCCAGGCGGAAGCCCCGCTCGAAGTACCGGCGCAGCAGGGCGGCCAGTTCCGCCCGGGGCCCGGCGTCCGGGGGCACGGGCAGCGGCGGCTCGCCGCCCAGGTACCGGTCGAGCACCTGGGCGCGGGTGTCGTCGTCGAACGCGTCGAGGCCGGGGTGTTGGCGCCACAGCTCGTAGAGCTTCGAGGCGCGGGCGGGGAAGAACAGGCCGCGCTTGAGGTACCGCGCCCGCACCCCGAGTTCGAACATCTCGCCCCAGGGGGCGGTGTCGATGTCGTACTCGCCGGCCTCTTGCAGGAGGTCCTTGACGGCGTCGCTGGTGGCGGCCTCCACCGAGCACTGGTTGACCGATCCGGTCAGCACGAAGTCGGCCCCGAGCAGGAACGCCGCGGCGGCCGCCTCCGGGGTGCCGATGCCGCCGGCGCATCCGACGTGCACGCGGTGGCCGGACAGGGCGGTCTCGTCCCGCAGCCGGAGCACGGCCGGAAGGAGCGTCAGCGGATCGGCGGTGGTGTGCAGCCAGCCGCCGGCCGCTTCGACGCAGAGGTCGTCCGCCATGGGCCGTGCCGCGGCCGCCCGTGCCTCGGCCTGCGTCACCGCGCCCGCCGCGAGCAGTCGCTCGACAAGGGCCTGCG
Source organism: Streptomyces harenosi (assembly GCF_011008945.1). Classification (GTDB taxonomy): domain Bacteria; phylum Actinomycetota; class Actinomycetes; order Streptomycetales; family Streptomycetaceae; genus Streptomyces; species Streptomyces harenosi. The sequence continues at coordinate 507 of NZ_WYCT01000044.1, read as the reverse complement.
GCGGGGGTGCGAGGAACTCGGCGGCGACATCGGTCCGGGAGACCTTCGCCAGGATGCGGCCGCCCTTGAGCCGGAAGCGGACCAGCCCCTCGGTGACCATGGGGAAGCCGGACGCCTCGACGAGGCCGACCCCGCGGCGCAGCAGCAGATCGACCAGCGCCGCCTCCTGTTCCGGCGCTCCGTGCCGGTAGAGCACGTTGACGCCGAAGGAGCCGCCGAGGCCCAGGTCGTCGGTCAGGGCGCGCAGGTGGCGTTCCGTCTCGTCCACGGTGAGCCCGCCGGCGCCGAGGAAGCCGAGCAGGCCCGCCTTGGCCGCCGACCTCAGCATCTCCGGGCCGGACACGCCGCCGTAGAGGGAACCCAGCAGATAGGCGTAGCGCAGCCCGTACCGCTCGCGGAAGGAGCGGGCGCCGAGCGACTCCGCGTCGAGCGCGCGCTCGCGGCGGCCCTCCGCAGCCCTGGCGGCGGGGGGCGCCGGGACGGCGGCCCCCGCCGCCAGGGCTGCGG
>NZ_WYCT01000449.1 GCF_011008945.1 Streptomyces harenosi | reverse complement strand
GCCGCCGAGGCCGCCCCCGCCGCCCCCGAAGCCACCGAGGCGGTCCAGGCGTCCGCGCCGGCCGAGGAGCCCGCTCCGCGCCGCACTCGCCGCCGGGCCACGCGCACGGTGACCTCGCCCTCCGCGGCCGAGCAGCCGGCGCCGTCCGCCGAGGCGGCACCGGCCGTGGAGCCGGCGCCCGCCGCCGCGACCGCCGACGAGACCCCGGACACCTCCGGGACGCCCGCCGCCGAGAGCGCCGGCGAGGAGGCCGCCGCCCCGCGCCGGACCCGTCGCCGCGCCACGCGCACGGTGACCTCGTCCTCCGCGGCCGAGCAGCCGGCGCCGTCCGCCGAGGCGGCACCGGCCGTGGAGCCGGCGCCCGCCGCCGCACCCGCCGCGACCGCCGACGAGACCCCGGACGCCTCCGGGACGCCCGCCGCCGAGAGCGCGGACGAGGAGGCCGCCGCCCCGCGCCGCACCCGCCGCCGCGCCACGCGCCGGGTCTCCGCGCCCGCCGGGACGCCCGGCGCGGCCGCGTCCGACGAGGCGCCCGCGCAGGCCGAGGCCCCCGCGCAGACGGAGGCCGCCGCACCCGCCCCGGCCGCCGCCTCCGGCGGCGAGGACACCGCCGTGACCCCGGCCCCCGAGGCCCCCGCCGCCGAGGCTTCCGGGCAGGACGCCAAGGACGAGCGGTCCGCGCCGGCCGAGGAGCCCGCTCCGCGCCGCGCCCGGCGCCGGGCCGTCCGCAAGGCGGCCACCGGTTTCGCCGAGCCCGCCCGGCCCGCCGGGGCGTCCGGCTCGGAGGGCGACGCGCCGCGGCGCCCGGCGCGTCCCGCCGTCGCCGTGTTCCAGCCGCCGGTCTTCGCCGAGCCGAAGTTCCAGACCCCGGAGCGGGCCGCCGCCGAGGCGGCCGCCGTGGCCGCCGGAGCCGGGCGCGCCGAGGAGGCCGAGGAGCCGCAGGCGACCGCGGCGGCCGAGGAGCTCCCGCAGGAGCAGGCCGCCGGCTCGCGCCGCCGTCGCCGGCGCCGGGGCGCGGCCGCCGACGAGCGCCCGGAGCCCGTGGCCGGCGAGGAGCCCGAGGCCGTCGAGGCGGAGGAGCCGGAGGAGCCCGAGGCCGAGGAGCCGGAGGAGTCCGAGGGCTCCGAGGGCTCCGAGGGCGAGGACGCCGAGGGCGCCGAGGAGAGCGGCTCGCGCCGCCGTCGCCGCCGGGGCGGCCGTCGCCGCCGCCGGGGCGAGGCCGGTGAGGGCATGGACGCCGAGTCGGACGAGCTCGCCGCCGAGCAGGCCGCCCAGGACGCCGAGGACACCGCCGAGCAGGTGGAGGAGGACACCGAGGAGGCCGGGGACGAGGAGAGCGACGACCACGCCTTCGCCGGCAACGGCAACGGAAGCAGCAGCAGCCGTCGCCGCCGTCGCCGTCGCCGCCGGGCCGGGGACACCTCCGTCGACGCCGAGCCCTCCGCCGACGACCCCGAGCGCACCGTCGTCAAGGTCCGTGAGCCGCGCAAGCCCGCCGAGCCGTCCGACGAGGTGCAGTCCATCAAGGGCTCGACCCGCCTGGAGGCCAAGAAGCAGCGCCGCCGCGAGGGCCGCGAGCAGGGCCGCCGCCGCGTGCCGATCATCACCGAGGCCGAGTTCCTGGCCCGCCGCGAGGCCGTCGAGCGGGTGATGGTCGTCCGCCAGCACGGCGACCGCACCCAGATCGGCGTCCTGGAGGACGGCGTGCTCGTCGAGCACTACGTCAACAAGGAGCAGTCGACCTCGTACGTCGGCAACGTCTACCTCGGCAAGGTGCAGAACGTGCTGCCGTCGATGGAGGCCGCCTTCATCGACATCGGCAAGGGCCGCAACGCCGTGCTCTACGCCGGCGAGGTCAACTTCGAGGCGCTCGGCATGGCGGGCGGACCGCGCCGTATCGAGTCCGCGCTGAAGTCCGGGCAGTCCGTGCTCGTCCAGGTGACGAAGGACCCCATCGGCCACAAGGGCGCCCGCCTCACCAGCCAGGTCTCCCTGCCCGGCCGGTACCTGGTCTACGTGCCCGAGGGCTCCATGACCGGTATCAGCCGCAAGCTGCCCGACACCGAGCGGGCCCGGCTGAAGACCATCCTCAAGAAGATCGTCCCCGAGGACGCGGGCGTCATCGTGCGCACCGCCGCCGAGGGCGCGAGCGAGGACGAGCTGCGCCGCGACGTCGAGCGACTCCAGGCGCAGTGGGAGGAGATCCAGAAGAAGGCCAAGAACGGCAACGCCCCGACGCTGCTGTACGGCGAGCCGGACATGACCGTCCGGGTCGTGCGCGACATCTTCAACGAGGACTTCTCCAAGGTCATCGTCAGCGGCGACGAGGCGTGGCAGACCATCCACGGCTATGTCGCGCACGTCGCGCCGGACCTCGCCGAGCGGCTGCAGCGGTGGACCTCCGAGGTCGACGTCTTCGCCACGTACCGGATCGACGAGCAGCTCGCCAAGGCCCTGGACCGCAAGGTCTGGCTGCCCAGCGGCGGTTCGCTCGTGATCGACCGGACCGAGGCGATGGTCGTCATCGACGTCAACACCGGAAAGTTCACCGGCCAGGGCGGCAACCTGGAGGAGACGGTCACCAGGAACAACCTGGAGGCGGCCGAGGAGATCGTGCGCCAGCTCCGGCTGCGCGACCTCGGCGGCATCATCGTCATCGACTTCATCGACATGGTGCTGGAGTCCAACCGGGACCTGGTGCTGCGCCGCCTGCTGGAGTGCCTGGGCCGCGACCGTACGAAGCACCAGGTCGCCGAGGTGACCTCGCTGGGGCTGGTGCAGATGACCCGCAAGCGGGTCGGCCAGGGCCTGCTGGAGTCGTTCTCGGAGACCTGCGTCCACTGCAACGGGCGCGGCGTCATCGTCCACCTGGACCAGCCGTCGGCCGCCCCGGCCGGTGGCGGCAAGCGCCGCAAGCGGGCCCGGGCCGGTGCCGCCGAGCACGAGCACGAGGCCGTGGCCGCCGTCGAGAGTGCCGAGACGGCGGAGCAGGAGGCGGAGGCCGAGTCCGAGGCCGAGGTGGCCGCCGAGGCCGCCGAGCCGGCCGCCCTCCCGGCGCCCGACTTCGCGCCGGACGAGGAGCTGTACAGCAGCATCGCCGAGGCGGAGGCCGCGGCGGGCCGCGGGCGTACCCGGCGCCGGACGAGCCGGCGGGCGTCGGCTCCGGCGGGCGCGCCCCGCGGCGAGACCGCGCCGGCCGGCAAGGGCCGGGCGGACAAGCCGCGCAAGGCCGCGGCCGAGCGGCCGCAGGACGAGCCGGCCGCCGCGGCGGCGGAGCAGGCCACGCGGGCGGAGGTGCCCACGGCCCAGGACGTCACCGCCGAGCAGGAGGCCGTGCGTCCGGTGCTCCAGGAGCCGGCCGCCGAGGCGCTGGCCGAGCCCGCCGCCGTCGAGGACGCGGTCGTCGCGGCGCCGGCCACGGAGGCTCCGGCCGCCGAGGCCCCGGCCGCCGAGGAGGAGGCCGCGCCCAAGGGCCGCACCCGTCGCCGGGCGACCCGCAGGGCCTCCGCGCCCGCCGGTTCCCCGCCCGGGGCCGAGGCGGCCGTGGTGACGGTCCCCGAGTCCGCACCGGTGGCGCCCGAGGCGGCGCCGGTGGCCGAGGAGGCCGCCCCGGCGGCTCCGGCGGAGCAGCCGGAGCCCGTCGCCGAGCCGGCCGCCCCGGCCCGTCCGCGGCGCCGCGCCGTGCGGAAGGCCGCCGCGCCGACCGCGCCCGCGGAGGCCGCCGTGGTGGTCCTCCCGGCCGCCACCGAGCCGCCCGCCGCGCCGGAAGCCCCCGCCCAGGAGGCTCCGGCCGGGGAGGCACCCGCCGCCGAGGAGGCCGCCGAGAGCCCGGAGGCGGCCGTCGCCGCCGAAGAGGCCGTCGCGGCCAAGAAGACGGCGCGCAAGACGGCCAAGAAGGCCACGGCGAAGAAGGCGGCCACGAAGAAGACCGCGGCCACCAAGAAGACCGCGGCCACCAAGGCGGCGACGGCCAAGAAGACGGCCGCGAAGAAGACGACCGCCAAGAAGACCGCCACGAAGGCGGCGGCCAAGAAGACCGCCACCAAGACGGCGGCCAAGAAGACCGCCGCGAAGAAGACCGCGGCGGCCGAGCAGACGGCTGCGTCCGTCGCGGCCTCCACCGACGAGGCCTGACCCGACCAGGGGTCCATCGACGTGGGGTCCTGCCCGGAGGCGGGCAGGACCCCACGTCGTCTCATCCGCCCCGGTGTCCCGACGTCCGGAACGCCGCTGACGGTCCGCAAGCAAGGAGAGAAACACGATGATTGGCCTCATACTCGCGGCCGGTGCCGGACGGCGCCTGCGCCCCTACACCGACACCCTGCCCAAGGCGCTGGTGCCGGTGGGGCCCGAGGGCGCCGAGGACAGCCTGACCGTGCTCGACCTGACGCTGGGCAACTTCGCGG
>NZ_WYCT01000448.1 GCF_011008945.1 Streptomyces harenosi | reverse complement strand
TCTAGCTTCGTCGGCAGCGTCAGATGTTTATAAGAGACAGGCGCGCGGCCGGCGACCCCGCCGGGAGACTGCGCCTCCACGCCGGGCAGCTCTGGGACGGCACCGGCGACAGCCCGCGCCAGGACGTGGACATCCTCGTCCACGGCAACCGGATCGCCGCCGTCGAGCCGCACCGGGCACGCCGCCCCGCCCACCACACCATCGACGCCTCCGGCCAGACCGTCGTCCCCGGCCTGATCGACAGCCACACCCACCCCTACACCGCCACCTACGGCGCCCGGCAGAACCTCGCCGCGCTCGCCTACGGCATCACCACCGCCGCCTGCCTCGGCGGCCCGCTGTACGAGGCCGTCCGGCTGCGGGAGTCGGCCGCGACCGGTCACAGCGTCGGCCCGCGCCACCTGGCCTGTGCCGAACTCATCGACGGCTCCCGCACCGCCTACAGCATGGGCCGCGCCCACCGCACCCGGGCGGGCGTCGAGCGCACGCTGCGGCGGGCGACCGCCCTGGACGTCGACTTCGTCAAGACCTATGTGCGCGCCTCGGGCCGCGTGATGGCGCAGGCCGCCGAGGCCGCCCACCGCCTGGGCGTGCCCTGCGGCAGCCATCTGTGCTCCCCCGGCCGCGCGGCGGGCCAGGACCTGACCACCCACCTGCAAGCCACCCAGCGCCTGCCGTACGGGCACGCCACCACGCCGCTGGGACACATCCACCAGGACCTGATCGAGCAGTACGCCGACGGCCTTTTCAGTCTGATCATCACACCGTTCACGGCCCAGTTCCTCCTCGGGACCGATCCCGGCCTCGCCGAGGACCCGCGCGTACGGAACCTGATGCCCCCCTGGGACGTGGCCGCGGTCCGCGACCGCGCCAAGGCCCCGCCCACGGCGGCACAGCGCCGGGCACTGGCCACCGAGATGGCCGACTACCGGCGTCTGGCCGCCCGGGGCGCACGGCTCGCGCTGGGCACCGACGCCCCGCTCGTCCCGGTCGGCCTCTCACTCCACCTGGCCCTGCGCGCCCTGCACGCCCACGGCTTCTCCCCCGCACAGGCACTGCGCTGCGCCACCACCGTCCCGGCCCGGATCTTCGGACTCGAGGCCGACCTCGGCACCGTCCGGGCCGGCAAGATCGCCGACCTCACGGTCGTCGACGGCGACCCTTTCACCGACTTCGCCGCCCTCGTCGACACCGCGCTGGTCCTGCGCGACGGGATCGTCCATCGGCCGAGCGACCTCGTCGGCGTCCACCGGGCCCGCGACCACCGCCCGCCGCAGGGCACCACCTGGCTCGATGTCGCCCGCACCGTCCAACACGGTTCCTGCTGCCACGTCGGGGACGGCTCGCACTAGAGCGGCCGATGGCGCCACCGCTCCCGGGCCGTCCCCGGGGCCGCGCATCACCCGATCGGGTCCCCTTGCTCCCCCGCGCGCGGGAAACCCGGCCGACGCCGGCGGCCTGTTCCGGCCGGATGCCCTGCGAGGAGCCGTTTTAACATGGACCTGACAACCGTGCGGGAGATCGTCGACGGCCGCAGCCGCGTGCCGTGGCGGCCGGGGGACGCCTGGCTGGCGGGCGGCACGGCACTGTTCGCCGAGCCCGGGCCGCACCTGCGGCGGCTGAGGGACCTGACCACGTGGGACTGGCAGCCGGTCACGGTGACCGGGTCGGGCGTCGAGGTGGCGGCCACCTGCACCATCGCCGAGCTGCTGTCGTTCGCCGAGGCGCCGGACGGGCCGTGGCCGGCCGGACGCGCACTGATCGCCCGCTGCTGCCGGGCCCTCTCCTCCTCCTTCAAGGTGTGGAACACCGCGACCGTGGGCGGGAACCTCTGCGCGGGCCTGCCGGCCGGCGCGATGATCTCGCTGGCCGTGGCACTGCGCGGGACCTGCCGGGTACGGGGACTCGACGGACGGGAGCGCACGGTGCCCGCCGCGGAGTTCGTGACCGGTGCCGGTCTCACCGTCCTGCGTCCCGGAGAATTGCTGCGCGCGGTCCGGCTGCCCGCCGCGGCCCTGGCGGAGCGCAGCGCCGTGCGCAGGGTGAGCACCCATCCGTGGGGCAGGTCGGTCGCCCTGGTGACCGGTACGCACGACCCTGTGGCCGGGGGGCTGACCGTCGGCGTCACCGCCGCCACCACGCGACCGGTCACCGTCTGCTTCCGCCGCGTGCCGTCCGCCGGCGAACTGCGGCGGGCTCTGCGGGAGGCGCTCACCTCCGACCTCCTGACCGAGGATGCCCACGGCCGGGCGGAGTGGCGCCGGCACCTGGCCGAGCACCTGGCGCACGAGGTCCGGTGCGAGCTGGCGGAGGAGCGGTAACCCATGTCCTTCACCGTGCGCGTCGACGGGCAGGAGCATCACCAGCCGCCCCGGCCGGGGCAGTGCCTGCGCACCTACCTGCGCGAGCTGGGCCGTACGGGGGTGAAGAAGGGCTGCGACACGGGCGACTGCGGAGCCTGCACCGTGCACGTGGACGGGCTGGCCGTGCACAGTTGCCTCTACCCGGCCCACCGGGCGGACGGGCGTGCCGTCACCACCGTCGAGGGCCTGGCGGGCCAGGGTGGCCGGCTGCACCCCGTGCAGGAGGCGTTCGCCCGGTCGAGGGCGTTCCAGTGCGGCTACTGCACACCGGGATTGGTCATGACCGCCGCGGCCCTGGCCCCGGAGCACCTCGCCGACCTGGGACAGGCGCTGAAAGGCAATCTGTGCCGGTGCACCGGGTACCGGCCCATCGGCGAGGCGGTGCGGGCCGCACACGCCCGTCGCGGGGAGCCGCCCCCGCCCGACCCGGGCGCGGCCGACCCCGCCGCCCGCTCCGTCGTCACCGGCACGGCGCGGTTCTGCCTGGACCACCCCGAACCGGCCGGGCTGCTGCACATCGCGCCGGTGCGCTCCCCGCACCGGCACGCCCGCGTCCTGGACATCGACACCGCCGCCGCCCTGGCCGTGCCCGGTGTCCACGCCGTGCTCACCCACCGCGACGCGCCCCGCACCCGCTTCTCCACCGCCCTGCACGAGAACACCGGCGACGACCCCGCCGACACCCGCGTCCTGGACGACGTCGTCCGCCATGCCGGACAGCGGGTCGCCGCCGTCGTCGCCGACAGCCCCGCCATCGCCGCTCGGGCGTCCCGGCTGGTCCGCGTCACCTATCAGGTGCTGCCCGCCGTGACGGACCCCGAGCAGGCCCTGCGCCCGGGAGCGGTCCGGGTGCACGAGGACGGCAACATCGCCGGCGAGTTCCACGGGGCCGTCGGCGACACCGAACGGGGCCTGGCCGAGGCCGACCTCGTCTACGAGGGCACCTTCCACACCCAGCGGGTGCAGCACACCGCCATGGAATGCCACGCCAGCCGCGCCTGGGCCGAGCCGGACGGCCGTCTCCGCCTGCACTGCGCCACCCAGGCCCCGCACCTGGTGCGCCGGCGCCTGTGCGAGGTCTTCGGGCTCGGCCCGGACCGTCTGCGCGTCACCGCCGGACGCCTGGGCGGCTCCTTCGGCCGCGGGCAGGACGTGCAGACCGAGGGCATCGCCCTGCTCGCCGCCCTGCGCACCCGGCGCGCCGTACAACTGGAGAACACCCGCGCCGAGGAACTCACCGCCACCACCACCCGCCACCCCTTCCACGTCCGCGTCACCCTCGGCGCACGCCGTGACGGCACCCTCACCGCCGTCGCGCTGCGTGTCGTCTGCGACACCGGCGCCTACGGCAACCACGGGCCGTCCGTCCTCGACGTCGCCTGCACCGAGGCCCTCGCCCACTACCGCTGCCCGAACCTGGCCGTGGACGGTTACTGCGTGCGCACCCACAACCCGCCCGCGGGAGCTTTCCGGGGGTACGGCGCCGGCCAGCTCACCTTCGCCGTCGAATCGGCCCTCGACGAACTCGCCCGCCGCCTGGGCCTCGACCCCCTGACCGTCCGGGAACGGGCCTGCCTCCGCCCCGGCGAGCGGGCGGCGTTCCCCGGCACGGCCGGCCGGTACCCGGTCATGGACACCGGCCTCGGCCGCTGCCTGGACACCCTCGGCCGGGCCCGCGCCCGCCGCCTGCGCGCCCGCCCCGCGCACAGCGGGCGACGCCGCCTGATCGGGGAGGGCCTCGCCGTCGCCACCCTGTACACCGTCCCCGCGGACGGACACCTCTCCCAGGCAGCGGTCACACTGCGGGCCGACGGCGACTACGACCTGACGACGGCGGTGCCCGAGTTCGGCAGCGGCACCGCCGCGGTGCTGCGCCGTATCGCCGCCGAAGCCCTCGGCACCCGGCCGGACCGCGTCCACCTGACCGGCGCCGACACCGACCTGCTGGAGCACCACAGCGGGGCCTTCGGCTCCACCGGCATCGTGCTCACCGGCCAAGCCGTGGCCCGGGCGTGCCGGAGACTGGCCGAGCGGAGGGAACATCCCGGTCCGGTCCCGTCGCCCCCCGGCCGCCC
>NZ_WYCT01000447.1 GCF_011008945.1 Streptomyces harenosi | reverse complement strand
AGATGTGTATAGAGACAGGGTCTATCCCGGTCTCCGGGCCGCGGCGACGAGCGCGCGGGCCAGGCCGTCCACCCGGTCCTCACCGGCGTCGTGGCCCGCGCCGAGCACCACCAGCGGCGCGGTGCCGGTGTCGGCCGCGATGTGCCGGGCCAGTTCGCAGGCCAGGGCGCCCGAGCCGGAGAACCCGCCCAGGACCAGCCCCTGCCCGCCGGCCAGCAGGGGCCGCAGGGCGGTCAGGGACTCGGGGATGCCGGCCACGTCGGCCCGCAGCGCGGTGAGGGCCTCCGGCCCCCTGTAGCGGCGGGCCAGCTCGGTGTGGCAGCTCTCGGGGGTGCCCGGTGTGGCGATCAGGCAGACGGTCCTGGCGCCGGGGCGGGAGGGGCCGCGCAGCCGCATCAGGCGCCGCTCGGCCTGCGCCGGGGGGTGGTCGTACAGGCGGGGCGCTTCGGTGTCGTCCAGTTCCGACAGCATCTGGGCGACGGTGGTGGTCTCCTGCGCGCAGTCAGGCAGCCGGCGCAGCAGCCGGGCGCTGTGGTCGAGCATCCGGGCCACCTGGTCGTCGTGCAGCCGGCCCCGGTCGTGCAGGGCGGTCAGGACGAGTCCGCCCATGCCGTCGCGGTGGGCCAGGACGCTGATCGGGAAGGTGGTCTGCCAGCCCGCGGGGTCGGCGTCCTCCACGTGGATGCCCTGCGCGGCCAGCTCCGCGGCCAGGTCCTTGGCCGGGCGGGGCCGGTGCTCGAAGGAGAGCAGCGTGTGGGGTGCGTCGGCGTCGGCGTCGTATCCGAGCCACTGCCTGATCTGCCCGGCGGTGACCCATTCGTAGGCGCCCAGGTCCAGGACCCGGTCGCGCACCGTGCGCAGCAGGGCGGGGACCGTGGCGGCGGGGTCGATGTCGAGGCTGACCGGCAGCGGGTTGTCGAAGGGGCCGGGGACGCGGGCGATGCCCTCCATCGGGATGCCGCGTCCGGAGACGGTGACGCTGAAGCTGACCGGGGCGGGGCCGCGGGCGGTGCCTCCCGCGCGGAGCAGGAGCATCGCCCAGACGGCCTGCAGCGCGCTGCTCTCGGTCGCGCCCCAGCGGGCGGCCCAGTGGGCCAGGCGGGTGGCTTCGGCGTGGGTGAGGCGGGCCAGGGTGCGGCCGGTGCCGTGCCGGCCGGTGACGGCGCCGGGGCGGGCGCGCGGCAGCCCGGCCTCCAGGTCGCCGCCGGTGCGGGTGAAGAAGTCCCGGGCCGGGGCCGCGTCCTGGGTGGCCAGCCAGCGCCGGTAGTCCCGCAGGTCGGGGCGGCGCTCCCCGCCGTGGGTGGTGCCGGCGGCGAGGTAGGCGCGGTGGAATTCCTGCAGCAGCAGACGGACGCTGAAGCTGTCGAGCAGGGCCCGGTGGTAGGTCAGGACGATGTCGGTGGGCGGGATGTGGCCGGCGGGGTGCTGCTGGGGCTCGCCGTCCAGCAGGGCGGCCCGCAGCAGGCCGGGCCGGGCCAGGTCGAAGCCGCGTCCGCGTTCCTGGTCCATCAGCGCCTGGCGGGTGAGGGTGCCGTGCGCGTGCCGGACGACTTCGGGGTGGGCGCGGGCGTGCAGCGCGGCCTGGGGCTGGGGGTCGAAGGCGAACGCCGCGCGCAGCACGGTCTCGTGGTCGAAGACGGACTGCCAGGCGGCGGTGAACCGGCCGGTGTCCAGCGGCCCGTGCCAGCGCCACGCCAGCTGGGCGACCTGCTGGTGGGGGCGGTGGGCGGTGCGGGTGAGCAGTTCCCGCTGGAGCGGGGTGAGCGCGAGCGGCTCGGGCAGGAGGGGAGCCGGCCGCCGCGGGGCCGCGGTCCGGGGCGCAGGGGCGCCGGGCCCGCCGGCCGGTTCGGCGGTGGCCGCGGTCAGCAGGTCGGCGAGCACGCCCAGGGGGTAGGGGTCGTCGAACTGCAGGACGTGGTGGCCCGGTTCGCTGCGCAGCGTCCTGGGCCGCATGTCGCGCAGCTCGGGCCGGTCGGCGGCGATCCGGGCCAGCGCGGCGTCCAGGAGGGCGGTGTGCAGCGGGCCGCGCAGTTCCAGGGTGGACGGGGCGCCGGGTGCCGTGCCGTCGAGGGCGAGCACTGCGGTCAGCGACACATCCACGTTGCGTTCGACGGTCATCGGCTCCGCGGGGCCCGTACGCCCGCGCGAGGCGACGGCGAAGGCCCCTCCCTCCTCTCCTTCGAGCGCAGGGTTCGAGTATGGGCCGCGGTCCCACGGGACGCTGACACGCCGCTGACACCGTGCCGGGGCGCGGCCGCTGCCGGGGCGCGGCCGGGCCGGGCGGCACGCCGGGGCGCGGGCCGGGCCGCGTCCCGGCGGGCCGGTGGCCGCCGTGGTGTGCCGGTAGGTTGGGCCATACCCGGTGTCATGCCCGCTCCCGCCTGTTCTGCGCCCGTGGCTGTCCCCGGCCGGGGTGCCGGGGCTGTTTCCCATGCAAGGGGCAGCCACCGGAGCCCGGCTCGAGCGGGCCCGGTCACATCGCCTGCCGGGCGGGCCGGACGGGCCGCGGGGCGGGCGACAGGCCGGGTGAGAGCCCTCCCGGCAGCGGCAGGCGGCTCCAGCCGGTCACGAGCCCGCCTGGTCGATTCCTCGACCGGCCCTCTACCCGGCACCCGCCATCCGCCGCCCGACAACGCGTCATCCGCCGTCCGGCACCCCCTCGTCCGCCGCCCGACTTCCGCGTCTTCGGCCGGTCGCACGTCCGCCTGTGCGGCATCCGGCGCCCGATGCCCTGACAGGTGGTCCGCCCGCCCGGCACCCGGCGCCCGATGCCGGACAGCTGGTCCGCCCGCCCGGCATCCGGCGCCTGCGGCCCGCCGCCCCGGAGCCTGTCCGGCATCCGGCGCCGGATGCCCCGGCCGTCCCCGGGAGCCTGTGCGGCATCCGGCGCCTGCGGGTCCGCCGGCCGGCGTGCACGGCCCGCCGGCTGCCGTCCGTGGGCCGGTGACCGCCGCCCGACGTCTGCCGTCCGTGGTGCCGGTGACCGCCGTCCGACGCCTGCCGTCCTGCCGTCCGTGGTGCCGGGACCGCCGTCCGACGTCTGCCGGCTGCCTCCTGCGCTCCCGTGTGCGGCTGACGGCGCCGGGCCGCGGGTGCGCGGGCCGCGGGCGGCCGGGTCACAGCACGCGGACGGCCGACTCGGCGTGCTGCCGGGCCAGGCGCAGCGTCTGCAGGCTCTCGTAGCCGAGCTGGGCGCGGACGTGGTGGCGGGCGTCCTCCAGGGTGGCGCCGGCGCCCAGGGTGGGGGCGATGTCCTTCTCGCGCAGGACGACGTGGTGCTGGGACACCACGGTGACGCCCCTCTCGTCGGGCACCAGCGACCACTCGCCGCAGTGCGCCGCGACCAGTTTCCGGGTCGCGGTGTCCTTGTGCACGATGCGCCCGGCGTGCGGGAAGCACACCCGCACCGACTCCACGGTGTGGGCGCCGCCGTCGGCCGCGGCCAGGCTCATGGTGACCTTCTGGACCCCCACCTGGGGCTCGGCCAGGTCGACGCGGTGCACGTGCGGGACCTGGCCGGGCCAGTCCGCCACGTCGTAGAGGAAGCCGTAGACGAGTTCGGCGGGCCCCTTGACCCGTACCGACTCCTCGAACGACAGGACCAGCTCGTCCAGCCGGGCCCACCGCTCCGCCAGGAAGCGCAGGCTCCGCAGATCGGAATGGGCGTTGGCGATCGTGGCCTGCTCCAGCCACGCCACGTCCTCGGGCCGGTCGCCCACGGCGGTGAACTCGTGCTCCACGGTCAGCCGGCAGCGGTCGGGCCCGAGCGGCTGCACCGACCACACACCGCCCATCGACTCGGCGGGCTCCATGATCTGGTCCTGGTGGAAGGAGATCCGGCGCCCCGCCAGGTCCTGGATGCGCCCCGACGTCCAGGACTTGACCTGCCCGTCGGCCAGGCACCACATCCGCAGCCGCTCACGGACCCCGTCGAAGTCCAGCCGCTCCACGTACACGTTCGGCGGGAAGTACAGCGGCCAGCGCTCGGCATCCGCGATCAACCCGTAGACGACCCCCGCGGGCGCGGCCACATCGACCGCGTGCGAAAGACGGCGTACCCGCTCACCCGGCACCAAGACCACCTTCTCTCCTCGCAAGAGGGCCGCCCGGCCACCGTGCGCGGGGCACACGGCCGGCACGCCTTCCGGACGGCCGTATTCCGACCCAGACTCTCCGGAGCCGCTCGACACACACCGGAATCCCGCTCGAGCCGCCCCCGGACCCGCTCGCCCGGCAGCGGCCCGGGGCCACGGGGACACGGGAAACCATGCGGGCGGGGCGGGGCGTGGGCGTGGTGACGTGGTGTCAGACGCGGCGCCGCGGAAGAGTGCGGCGGCAGGGGGGCGGCGCCCCGCGGGCAAGGAGGGGCGGGGTGCGCGAAGGCCCTGGAGCCCGGCGGGAGGC
>NZ_WYCT01000446.1 GCF_011008945.1 Streptomyces harenosi | reverse complement strand
GGGCGGAGGGGTCGGAGGGGTCGGGTTCGGGGGCGCCGGGCGCCCGCTCGTACAGGATCCCGGCGAGGTCGCCGAGTTCCTCGGGCACCTTGGCGGACTCGCTGCGGCCGAGGCCGGCCATCTCGACGACGGTGACGCCGTCGGCGCCCTTGACGGCCCGCACCCACACCCGGCGGCGCTGGATGAACAGGGAGCCGGCGAGGCCGAAGATGGCGGCGACGGCACCGGCGAGCGCCCAGCCGCTGGCGGGCTGGCGGGTGATCTGGAAGCCAGCCCACTCCTTGACGCCCTCGAAGGTGACCGAGCCGGCCCCGTCCGGGAGGGTCATGGTCTGGCCGATCGCGAGCTGCTTCTTGAACAGCTTCCCGTCGGAGTCCTTGAACTCCTTCAGGTTCTTCTTGTCGAGCTGGTAGACGCTCTGCGGGATGCCCGAGTCGACGCCGAGGTCGCCGTGGTAGGCGGAGAGCGCCAGCATCGGGTTGATCAGCGCGGGGAACCGGGACAGCATCGTCGTCCCCTTGCCGCCGTAGGTCGGCAGGAAGAAGGCGTTGAAGCCGAGCTGCTCCTTCTTCCCCTCGGCGTTGCGGTAGCCGTCCATCACCTTGACGGCGCCGGAGGAGGTGACGTTGCCGTCCAGCGGCAGCAGGGCGACGGCCTCGCGGTCCATGACCACGTTGCCCTTGCCGTCCCTGACGGTGAGGACGGGCGCGTAGCCGTGGCTGACGAGGTAGACCTTCGAGCCGTCGATCTTCAGCGGCTCGTTCACCTTGACGGTGGTCTTCTTCTCCTCGCCGTAGGCGCCGACGCTGTAGGTGATGTCCGCCTCGTAGGTGCGCGGGGTGCCGCGGTTGGGACCGGTCGCCTCGTAGGTGCCCTTGAAGTCCTTCAGGACGAAGCTGAACGGCTCCAGGTCGTCGGGGGTGAACAGGGCGCCGGACTTCTGGTCGTCGTACTGGGTGAGGGTGTTGGAGAAGCCGTCGCCCTCCAGGATCAGCTTGTTGCCCTCGAACTTGAAGAGCTGCCCCCAGGCGAAGGCGACCAGCATCACGATCAGCGCGATGTGGAAGACGAGGTTGCCCACCTCGCGCAGGTAGCCCTTCTCGGCGGCGACGGCGTCACCGGCGGTGTGGGCGCGGAAGCGGCGCTTCTTCAGCAGGGCGAGCGCGGCCTCCCGGACCTCCTCGGGCTCGGCCTCGGTGCGCCAGGTGGTGTAGGCGGGCAGCCGGGTCAGGCGCTTGGGGGCCTTCGGCGGGCGGCCGCGGAGCTGGCCGACGAACTGCCAGGTGCGCGGCACGATGCAGCCGATGAGGGAGACGAACAGCAGGATGTAGATCGCGGAGAACCACACCGAGCTGTAGACGTGGAAGAGGCCGAGCTTGTCGTAGATCGGCGCCAGGGTCTCGTGCCGCTGCCGGAAGTCCTCGACCTTGGTGGCGTCGATGCCGGTCTGCGGGATCAGCGAGCCCGGGATGGCGCCCAGCGACAGCAGCAGGAGCAGCAGCAGCGCCACCCGCATCGAGGTGAGCTGCCGCCAGAACCAGCGGGCCCAGCCGATGACGCCCAGGGCGGGCAGCTGGGGGGCGTCCTCCTGGGGGGCCGTGGAGAGCTGCGAGCCGGCGGCGCCCAGCTCCTGGTCGTCGGCGCCGCCCGGGGCCCGGCCGGCCGGGGAGGTGTCGGTCGTGGTCTTGCTCATCAGATCCCCACAGTGAAGCCGTTGGACCAGGTCTGCATGGACTGCACGATGCTGTCCCAGGCGCCGGTCAGCAGCAGCAGACCGGTGGCGATCATCATCGTGCCGCCGATGCGCATCACCCAGGTGTAGTGGCGCTTGACCCAGCCGAAGGCGCCGAGGGCCTTGCGGAAGGCCACCGCGGCGAGCACGAAGGGCAGGCCGAGGCCCAGGCAGTAGGCGATGGTCAGGATCGCGCCGCGCCCGGCGGTGCCCTGCTCGGAGGAGAGGATCAGCACGGACGACAGGGTGGGGCCGATGCACGGCGTCCAGCCGATGCCGAACAGCGCGCCCAGCAGGGGGGCGCCGACCAGCCCGCTCACGGGCCGCTTGTGCAGACGGAACTCGCGCTGGGTGAGCCAGGGCATCAGGCCCATGAAGAAGACGCCCATGAGGATCATGAGGACGCCCAGGACCTTGGTCAGGACGCCCCGGTTGGCCTGGAGCGTCTCCCCGAAGAAGCCGAACAGCGCGCCGCTGGAGACGAAGACGGCCGTGAAACCGAGGACGAAGAGCGAGGCGCCGGCCACCATCCGGCCGCGCCGGGCCTCGGCGAGGTCGGTGCCGGTGACCCCGGTCACGTAGGAGAGGTAGCCGGGGACCAGGGGCAGGACGCACGGCGAGAAGAAGGAGACGAGGCCGCCGAGGAGGGCGATGGGCAGGGCCACCAGCAGGGCGCCGTTGAGCACCGTGCCGTTGTAGCCGGTCGCCGCGAGCGTGGACAGCGCGCTCACGTCACTTCTCCGCCAGAACCGGTTCGAGCATCGAGCGCAGCTTCTCCTCGCTGAGCGCCTGGAGGGTGCGCGCGGCGATCTTCCCGTCCCGGTCGATGACGAGCGTGGAGGGGATGGCCTGCGGGTTGAGCGTGCCCTTCTCGAAGCGGAGCATCAGCTTGCCCGTCGGGTCGTACAGGCTCGGGTAGGTGACCCCGTACTCCTTCTCGAAGGCCCGGGCCGGGCCGGTGGAGGTGTCGCGGGTGTTGATGCCGACGAACTGGACGCCCTGGTCCTTGACGTCCTCGTAGACCTTCTGGAAGTTCTTCGCCTCGGCGCGGCAGGGCGGGCACCAGGAGCCCCACACGTTGAGGACGACGACCTTGCCCTTGTAGTCGTCGACGTCGAGCTGCTTGCCGTCGACGGTCTCGCCGGACAGGTCGGGGGCGTCGGCCCGCTCGCCCTTGTCGACCGTGGCGATGCCGTCGGAACCGGTGATGAAGTGGGTGTCACCGCCTCCGCCGGAGGTCCCACCGGACCCGCACGCGGAGACGAGCAGCGCGGCCACGGCGGCACCGGCGCCCAGGGCGGCGCGGCGGCGGACGCGGGCGGTGGCGCGGTTCGAGCGCAGGGGGGCGCGGCTGGCGGCACTCATGTGAAAAGTTTCGCATGTCCGTTCCGGGGATCTTTCGCACCCCCCTCACGCGCGGAAACCCCCATTTCAGAGCCGCTTCCACCCGGCCGCGGGCGCCTGTCCGACATCGAGCGTGCGCCATGCGGCCAGCGCCTGTGGCCGCTGGACGTCCAGCCAGTCCGTGAACTGCCGGAAGGAAACCATCCGGATGTCCCCGCCCTTCTCCTTCTCCCGCGCGATGTGCTTCAGGGCCTCCTCCACGGCGTCCATGTAGATGCCGCCGTTCCACTCCTCGAAGTGGTTGCCGATGAAGAGGGGTGCACGATTTGTCTCATATGCCCGCTTGAAGCCGGA
Source organism: Streptomyces harenosi (assembly GCF_011008945.1). GTDB lineage: Bacteria > Actinomycetota > Actinomycetes > Streptomycetales > Streptomycetaceae > Streptomyces > Streptomyces harenosi. Next base: position 1,093 of record NZ_WYCT01000446.1, on the reverse strand, counting down.
GATGTACGCCTGCGCCGACTGTTCCCGCCATCCGGGGTAGTTGTGGGCGGGCGCCTTGGTGGAGTTGAGCGACTGGTTGGCGAGCATGTTGTAGTCCATCGAAAGGACTTCGAACGAACGTCCGGGGAAAGGTATCTGCTGCAACGGCAGGTCCCATATCCCCTGCCGCTTGACCGGCCAGACCTGGCGGCCGCCGGGCGAGGAGGCGTCGTAGCGCCAGCCGAGCTCGCGGGCGACGGGCAGCAGGTTCTCCTGGCCCAGCAGACAGGGCGTACGGCCGCCGGTGAGTTCCTTGTCGTAGTCGAAGGGCAGGGACGGCAGGTCGGTCCAGCCGGTGTGGGTCCGCCACCGCTTCACGAAGGACGTGGCCTGCTCGATCTCGCTGCGCCACTGCCGCGGGGTCCAGTGGGCGACACTGCCCCGGCCGCCGCAGAAGTGCCCGTTGAAGTGGGTGCCGATCTCGTGGCCCTCCAGCCAGGCCCGGCGGACGCACGCCAGGGTGTCCTTGATGTGGCCGTCGGTGAGGTAGCCGATGTCGGAGGCGCCGCGCGGGTTGTTCGGCGGGTCGTACAGCCGCTTCTTCGACTCGGGCAGCAGATACAGGCCCGAGAGGAAGAAGGTCATGTGCGCGCCGTGCTCCTTGGCGAGGTCCAGGAAGCGCGGGAAGAGTCCGTTGCCGACCTCCCCGGCCCCGTCCCAGGAGAAGACGACGAACTGCGGCGGCGTCTGGCCGGGCTCCAGCGGCACCGGCCGCTCCGGCTGGTGGGGCTGCCTGCCGGTGTACGCGGTGGAGCCGTCGCCGATGGGCCGGGCGGGCGGCGCGGGGGTGCCGGACGCGGACGGCCGGCCGCCGGAACCACCGGCGTGCCGCGTCCCGTCCGTCACCGTGTGGGAGCCGCAGCCGGCCAGTCCGGCGGCCGCGGCGCCCGCGCCGAGCCCGAGCATTCCCCTGCGGGAGAGAGTGCGCATCGCATCCCCGTTCGTCACGTCCTTCGTGGTCACCCAGTCAGAGGACGTGACAAAGGGGGAGGTTCCGGAAATGCGTGCGCTTTACGAAAATGCGGGCGGCATATGCGCGCGGGCGGCGGGGGCA
>NZ_WYCT01000445.1 GCF_011008945.1 Streptomyces harenosi | reverse complement strand
ATCAGGATCCGCTTGGGCACGTCGGTCAGTTTGGACACAACAGAGGATCGTAAGCGTTCGAACGGGGGTGGCGGGTGGGCGACCCCCCGTTCGAACGCTTACGATCCTCTGTTGTGTCCAAACTGACCGACGTGCCCAAACGGATCCTGATCGGGCGCGCACTGCGCAGTGACCGGCTGGGTGAAACACTCCTGCCCAAGCGCATCGCACTCCCCGTCTTCGCCTCCGACCCGCTGTCCTCCGTGGCGTACGCACCCGGCGAGGTGCTGCTGGTCCTCTCGATCGCGGGCGTGTCGGCGTACCACTTCAGCCCCTGGATCGCGGTCGCGGTCGTCGTGCTGATGTTCACCGTGGTCGCCTCCTACCGCCAGAACGTGCACGCCTATCCCAGCGGCGGCGGCGACTACGAGGTGGCCAACACCAACCTCGGGCCCAAGGCGGGTCTGACGGTGGCGAGCGCGCTGCTGGTCGACTACGTCCTGACCGTCGCCGTCTCCATCTCCTCCGGGATCGAGAACCTCGGCTCGGCGATCCCGTTCGTGGTCGAGCACAAGGTCTTCTGCGCCATCGCCGTGATCCTGCTGCTGACGCTGATGAACCTGCGCGGGGTCAAGGAGTCCGGCACGCTCTTCGCCATCCCGACGTACGTCTTCGTCGCGGGCGTCTTCACCATGATCGCCTGGGGCGCCTTCCGCGCGCTGGTCCTCGACGACACCATGCGGGCGCCGACCGCCGAGTACGTGATCAAGCCCGAGCACCAGGGCCTGGCGGGCTTCGCCCTGCTCTTCCTGCTCCTGCGCGCCTTCTCCTCCGGCTGCGCGGCGCTCACCGGCGTCGAGGCCATCTCCAACGGCGTCCCCGCCTTCCGCAAGCCCAAGTCGAGGAACGCGGCGACCACCCTCGCGCTGATGGGCCTGCTCGCGGTCACCATGTTCTGCGGCATCATCGGCCTGGCCATGGCCACCAAGGTCCGCATGGCCGAGAACCCGGCCGCCGACCTGTTCCGCGACGGCGTCCCGGTCGGCCCGGACTACGTCCAGCACCCGGTGATCTCCCAGGTCGCCGAGGCCGTCTTCGGCGAGGGCAGCTTCCTGTTCATCGTGCTGGCCGCGGCCACCGCGCTGGTGCTGTTCCTCGCCGCGAACACCGCCTACAACGGCTTCCCGCTGCTCGGCTCGATCCTCGCCCAGGACCGCTACCTGCCCCGCCAGCTGCACACCCGCGGCGACCGGCTCGCCTTCTCCAACGGCATCGTGCTCCTGGCCGGCGCGGCCATGCTCCTGGTGTGGATCTACGGCGCCGACTCGACCCGCCTGATCCAGCTCTACATCGTCGGCGTGTTCGTCTCCTTCACGCTCAGCCAGATCGGCATGGTCCGCCACTGGAACCGCCATCTGAGCACCGAGCGGGACCCGGCCAAGCGCCGCCACATGGTCCGCTCGCGGGCGATCAACGCCTTCGGCGCCTTCTTCACCGGCCTGGTCCTGGTCGTCGTCCTCGTGACCAAGTTCTCGCACGGCGCGTGGGTCGCCCTGCTCGGCATGTGCATCTTCTACGCGACCATGACGGCGATCCGTAAGCACTACGACCGGGTGGCCGAGGAGATCGCGGCGCCGGAGGGCCCGCCGAGCGACGACATCGTCCGCCCGTCCCGCGTCCACTCGGTCGTGCTCATCTCCAAGATCCACCGCCCGACGCTGCGTGCCCTGGCCTACGCCAAGCTGCTGCGCTCGGACACCCTGGAGGCGCTGAGCGTCAACGTCGACCCGGAGGAGACCAAGGCGCTGCGCGCGGAGTGGGAACGGCGCGGCATCGACGTACCGCTGAAGGTCCTGGACTCGCCGTACCGCGAGATCACGCGGCCGGTCATCGAGTACGTCAAGAGCCTGCGCAACGAGTCGCCCCGGGACGCGGTCTCCGTGATCATCCCGGAGTACGTGGTCGGCCACTGGTACGAGCACCTGCTGCACAACCAGAGCGCGCTCCGGCTCAAGGGACGGCTGCTGTTCACGCCGGGTGTCATGGTGACCTCGGTGCCCTACCAGCTCCAGTCCTCCGAGGCGGCCAAGCGGCGGGCCCGCAGGCAGCAGGAGTGGAACGCGCCCGGTTCGGTGCGGCGGGGGCCGGCCCAGGAGCGGGCGAAGGAGTCGTCGCAGTCCACGTAGACTGGTGGGCTGTTGTCCGTCCGTCCCCCCTCGTCCGTTCGTTTCCGTCGTTTCCGCAGTTTCAGCCGTTTTAGTCGTTTTAGTCGTCGTTTTAGTCGTTCCCCTTCGTACCGGCCGCCCCCGTAGCCCGGCGCCGGCCGGTACCGGATCTCGCACTGGAGTCACCCGCCATGCAGGCAGAAGAGAAGAAGTCGCTGGTGGGCGAGGAGTACGAGGTCGAGATCGGCCCCGTCGCCCACGGCGGACACTGCATCGCCCGTACCGACGCGGGCCAGGTGCTCTTCGTCCGGCACACGCTGCCCGGCGAGCGGGTCGTGGCCCGCGTCACCGAGGGCGAGGAGGGGGCGCGCTTCCTGCGCGCGGACGCGGTGCGCATCCTGGAGGCCTCCAAGGACCGGGTCGAGGCGCCCTGCCCGTTCGCCGGTCCCGGCCGCTGCGGCGGCTGCGACTGGCAGCACGCCAAGCCGGGCGCGCAGCGCCGCCTCAAGGCCGAGGTGATCGCCGAGCAGTTGCGGCGGCTCGCGGGCCTCACGCCCGAGGAGGCGGGCTGGGACGGCACGGTGGTCCCGGCCGAGGGCGACAAGGTGCCCGCCGGTCAGGTCCCCGCGTGGCGCACGCGTGTGCAGTACGCCGTGGACGCCGAGGGGCACGCCGGACTGCGCCGGCACCGCTCGCACGAGGTGGAGCGCATCGACCACTGCATGATCGCGGCGCCCGGCGTCTCCGAGCTGGGCATCGAGAAGCGCGACTGGACCGGCATGGAGTCCGTCGAGGCGATCGCGGCGACCGGCTCCCAGGACCGCCAGGTCGTCCTCACCCCCAGGCCCGGCGCCCGGCTGCCGCTCGTGGAGCTGGACCGCCCGGTGTCGGTGCTGCGGGTCGACGAGAAGTCCGGCGGCGTCCACCGCGTCCACGGCCGCCCCTTCGTCCGCGAACGCGCGGACGGCCGTACCCACCGCGTGGGCGGCGGCGGCTTCTGGCAGGTCCACCCCAAGGCCGCCGACACCCTGGTGACGGCCGTCATGCAGGGCCTGCTGCCGCGCAAGGGCGACACGGCGCTGGACCTGTACTGCGGCGTGGGCCTGTTCGCCGGTGCGCTGGCCGACCGCGTCGGCGAGCAGGGGGCGGTGCTCGGCATCGAGTCCGGCAAGCGCGCGGTCGAGGACGCCCGGCACAACCTCGCCGGTTTCCCCCGCGTCCGCGTCGAGCAGGGCAAGGTCGAGTCCGTCCTGCCGCGCACCGGCATCACGGAGGCCGACCTCGTCGTCCTCGACCCGCCGCGCGCGGGCGCGGGCCGCCAGACGGTGGCACACCTGTCGTCGCTGGGCGCCCGCCGGATCGCCTACGTGGCCTGCGACCCGGCGGCGCTCGCCCGTGACCTGGGGTACTTCCGGGACGGGGGGTACCGGGTGCGGACGCTGCGGGCGTTCGATCTGTTCCCGATGACGCATCACGTGGAGTGCGTGGCGATTCTGGAGCCGGTCGCGAAGGGCGCCTGACCGAGGAGCCGACGGATCCACTCGTCCTGCGCTTCACGGAGCAGGACCTCGCCGATGTCCGTGGCACCGCGGGGCACTGGGCACAGACGTCCGGCCTTGTCCCCTCGTCGGCACACCGACTGGCTGCCGGCCGTCAACGAGGCCACCGGCGATTCGGTGCGACACGGCGGAGGGCAGGGCATGCGCGAGCACATCGCTCCCGCCGCGGCACCCGGGGAAGGGATCAGCTCGGGCCCGGTACTGCGGCAGGAGGGCCGACCCCGATCGCCGGTAGGAAGCCCTGGCGGGTCGGCGCGATCAGCTCAGTTGGGCGGAGCGGCTGTGAGCGCTGTCGGGGGCCGTGCGCTGCGCCCCGGTCGGCTCACCGCTCCCGCCGCCGGCGGAGGCGGGGGTGACGCAGCCGTGCTCGCCCACGCCGGTGAACAGGCCGGCGGTCATGGTGGTGACTGCTTCGGCAGCGGTGGCGTGGACCGGCAGGAGTGCGTCGACACCGGTGAGGACGAGCATCCGCATCAGGCGGTCGGGGACGTTGACGAGCCCGAGCGCACCGCCCACCGCCTGGGCGGCGTGCCAGAGGCCGATGAGCGCGCTCAGACCGGCGGAGTCGCAGAAGCCGACCTGCGACAGGTCCAGTACCAGACGCGGACATCCCCGCTCGAGGACTCCCGAGGCTTCGCGGCGCAGGGTGTCCGCGGTGCGGATGTCCACGTCGCCGAGGACCCTGGCGATCGCGAGGCCGGGACGGGGGTGCTGGACGGTCAGCTGCAGCGTGTCGGTCACGTCGGTCTCACTCCTGTCTCTTATACCCAACTCCGAGCCCACGAGACACTCGCTAAAA
>NZ_WYCT01000444.1 GCF_011008945.1 Streptomyces harenosi | reverse complement strand
AAGAGACAGGTGCCGGCCCGGGCGGACAGGGCCGGCAGGAGGGTTGCCGCGAGGGCGGCGGCGGTGACCGCCGCGACCCGTGGGGCGGCGGCGGTGCGGCGCGTCCCTGGCGCCGGGCGTCTCGGTATCACCGGTGTGAACTCCTTGGTCGTGCGGCTCGTTCGGGTCCGACCCCGGCGTGACGGTAGCGCTGGCGCAAGGCTTGCAGCAAGGGTCGTGAAAGTAACGGAAAGACATTTCACGACCCTTGCCCGGGTCCGCCGCCCCGATGCCCGGATCCGGGCTCAGCAGGCGGACTTGCCGGCGTACACGGCGAGCGCCGTGTTGCCGCCGAGCGTCGCCGTGAGCTGCCCGGAGCCGTTCACGGTCACCGTCCGGTTGTTCTGCACGTCGCAGTAGGTCCCGGCGGGCAGCGACGTCTGGTAGGTGCGGGTCAGCGGGCCGGACTCGTGGTTGATGGCCACGAAGCCCTTCGCGCCCCGCCCGAAGGCGATCGCGTCGCCGCCGTTGTCCCACCAGTCGGTGACCGCCTGGCCCCGGGTGGCGTTGCGGAAGGCGACCATCGACTTGATCTCCGGCCAGGCGTGCTGGCACTTCCAGCCGTCCTGCCAGCAGGCGTTCACCCGCCCGCCGTTGGGCGGCCCGGCGTCGTGGTCGGTGAACTCGTAGCCGGAGTTGATGTCGGGCGCCCCGTAGGGCCAGGCCAGCATGAAGACGTTGGCCAGGGTGTAGTTCGCGTTGTCCTTGTAGCTGAGCGTGGAGCCGTTGCGCTCGGTGTCGTGGTTGTCCACGAAGACACCGGCCGAGCCGCTGCCCAGGTAGCCCCAGCCCTCGCCGTAGTTCTTGAGGTAGGCGAGGTTCTCGTTGTTGAAGACGCGCTTGAGGTCGTAGGCGTAGCGGAACTCCTGGACGTCGCCGTTGCCGGTGTACTCGGCCGGCTGGACCGCCTCCCCGGCGCCGTAGATGACCTCCTGCTTCCAGTAGACGGAGGGGTTGGACAGGCGGGACTTGATGTTCGCGAGGTCGGCGGCCGGGATGTGCTTGGCGGCGTCGATGCGGAAGCCGTCGACGCCGAGCGAGAGCAGGTCGTTCAGGTACCCGGCGACGGTCTTCCGGACGTACTCCTCGCCGGTGTCCAGGTCGGCGAGGCCGACCAGCTCGCAGTTCTGGACGTTGCCGCGGTTGCGGTAGTCGCTGATCTGCGCGGTGCAGTCGTCGACGTCGTAGGAGGAGTACAGCCCGGGGTAGTTGTACTTGGTGTACGGCGAACCGCCGGTGCCGGTACCGCTGCCCGCCGACATGTGGTTGACCACCGCGTCGACGACCACCTTCACACCGGCCGCGTGGCAGGTGTTCACCATGTCGCGGAAGGCCGTGCGGTCGCCGAGCCGGCCGGCGATCTTGTAGCTGACGGGCTGGTACGACGTCCACCACTGGGCGCCCTGTATGTGCTCGGCGGGCGGGGAGACCTGGACGTAGCCGTAGCCGGCCGGGCCGAGGGTGTTCGTGCACTCCCGGGCGACGGAGGCGAAGTTCCACTCGAAGAGGACGGCGGTGACGTCCCGTGGCCCCGGCGGGGACGCCTGCGCGGCGGACGGGTTCATGACAAGGGCGGCGGTCGCGAGGGCGAGGGCGCCGGAGAGGAGGGTGCTGCGTGCCATGTGTGGGGTTCCTTCTTCGTCGAAGGCGGTCGCGGCTCGTTGAATGCTCTTGCTGAAAGCTTCAGCAAAGTTGCGGTGACGCAGATGTTAAAGGCCCGCCGCCCGAAAGGGCAGCGGGCCGTACGAGATTGGAGAAAAATTCTGCGGGCCGGGCCGTCAGTCCGCCGTCGTCCACCACACGGTCGTGTCGGCGGGCACCTTCGCCTCGCCGCCGGCCTCGGTCACCTCGCCGCTGGCGAGCAGCACCCTGCCGTGGGCGGGCACCGCCACCGACTCGCCGGTGGTGTTGGCGACGCACACGAAGCGCCCGCGCCGGAAGGCCAGGACGCCCTCGGGCGCCCGCAGCCACTCCACCGCCTCGCCCGCGCCGAGATCGGGGTGCTCCCGGCGCACGGCCAGCGCGCCGCGGTACAGCTCCAGCGTGGAGCCGGGCACGCCGGTCTGCGCCTCGACGCTCAGCTCCCCCCAGCCCTCCGGCTGCGGCAGCCAGCTACCGCCGTCGCCGAACCCGTACGACGGGCCGGTGCGGGTCCACGGGATCGGCACCCGGCAGCCGTCGCGGAACCCGTCCTGGCCGGCGCCGCGGAAGTACGCCGGGTCCTGGCGCACCTCGTCCGGCAGGTCGACCACGTCCGGCAGGCCGAGCTCCTCGCCCTGGTAGACGTAGGCCGATCCGGGCAGCGCCAGCATCAGCAGCGTCGCCGCGCGCGCCCGCCGCAGCCCCAGCTCCCGGTCGCCGGCCAGGCGGATCTGGGTGCCCAGGCCCGGCGGGTTGGCGAAGCGGGTGGCGTGCCGGGTGACGTCGTGGTTGGACAGCACCCAGGTGGCGGGGGCGCCGACCGGGCGCATCGCCTCCAGGGTGCGGTCGATGACGCCGCGCAGCTCCTCGGCGTCCCAGTGGGTGCTCAGGTACTGGAAGTTGAACGCCTGGTGCAGCTCGTCGGGGCGGACGTAGTTCGCGGTGCGCTCGACGGTCGGGGTCCACGCCTCGGCGACGAAGATGCGCTCGCCGCCGTACTCGTCGAGGATGCGGCGCCACTGGCGGTAGATCTCGTGCACGCCGTCCTGGTCGAAGAAGGGCATGACGTCGTTGCCCAGCAGCTTCACCTGGTCGTGGGAGCCCAGGTCCGGCAGGCCGTCGGCCTTCACCAGGCCGTGGGCGACGTCGATGCGGAAGCCGTCGACGCCCATGTCCAGCCAGAAGCGCAGGATGGAGCGGAACTCGTCGCCGACGGCCGGGTGGTCCCAGTTGAAGTCGGGCTGCTCGGGGGCGAACAGGTGCAGGTACCACTCGCCGGGCGTGCCGTCGGGCTCGGTGACCCGGGTCCAGGCCGGCCCGCCGAAGATGGACTCCCAGTCGTTGGGCGGAAGTTCCCCGTCGCTCCCCTTGCCGGGGCGGAAGTGGTACCGCTCCCGCAGCGGGGAGCCCGGGCCCTCGGCGAGCGCCCGCTTGAACCATTCGTGCTGGTCGGAGGAGTGGTTGGGGACCAGGTCGACGATGATCCGCAGGCCCAGTCCGTGGGCGTCGCGGATGAGGGCGTCGGCGTCGTGCAGGGTGCCGAACATCGGGTCGACGGCCCGGTAGTCGGCGACGTCGTAGCCGGCGTCGGCCTGCGGCGAGGCGTAGAAGGGGCTGAGCCACACGGCGTCCACGCCGAGGTCGCGCAGGTAGGGAAGGCGGGTGCGCACACCTTCCAGGTCGCCCATGCCGTCGCCGTTGCTGTCGGCGAAGCTGCGCGGGTAGACCTGGTAGATCACCGCGTCCCGCCACCAGTCGCGGCGCTCGGCGACGGTGGCCAGGGCAGGGGATCCCCCCTGCTCGAACAGCTCGGAGGAGGGTGCCGGGGCGGCGGAGTGCTGGCTCATGGCGTCCTTGATGCGTAACGGATGTGACATCGGTCTTCGCGGCTCGGGGTCGGGGGCGGACGGGGGGACGAGGCGGCCGCGGTGACAGCGGGGTCGGATGGTGCACCGCGGCCGCCACCCGCGCGGTCGGGCGCGCGGGAGTCTGCCCGGCCGGGCGTCAGCCCTTGGTGCCGCCCGCGGTCAGGCCGGTGACCAGGTTCTTCTGTACAAGGTAGAAGAAAGCGGACACGGGGATGGCGATCAGCACGGCGGTGGCGGCCATCAGGTTGCGCTGCGCGTCGTGCTCGCTGACGAAGCTCTGCAGTCCCACGGCGAAGGTGTACTTCGTGTCGGACAGCATGAACGTGGAGGCGAACGCCACCTCGCCGAAGGCCGTGATGAAGCTGTAGAAGGCGGCGACCGCCAGGCCGGGCCGGGCCAGCGGCAGGATCAGCCGGAAGAAGGTGCCGAAGGGCGTCAGCCCGTCGACCCGCCCGGCCTCGTCGATCTCGAACGGGATGGTGTCGAAGTAGCCCTTGAGCAGCCAGGCGCAGTACGGCACCGCGGTGGAGCAGTAGACGAGGATCAGGCCGAGGTAGCTGTCGATGAGCTGGAGCTCGGACAGGATCTGGTACATCGGCACGATGAGCACCGCGATGGGGAACATCTGCGTCAGCAGCAGGGCCCACATCAGCTTGCGGTAGCCCGGGAACCGCATGCGGGAGACGGCGTAGCCGGTGGTGGCGGCCACCAGGACGCCGATGACGGTGGTGCCGAGCGAGACGATCAGCGAACTCTTCAGCCACTCGAAGAAGTTCGTGTGCTGGAGCACGTACGCGTAGTTGTCGAACGTCATCTTCCCCCAGATGCGCCCGGGGTGCAGGTAGTCGTCCTTGTCCGGGCCGAGGGAGAGGAAGACCAGCCAGGCGATGGGGAAGAGCGCGATCAGGCAGGCGCCGGCCAGGATGCCGTGGGAGGCCAGGGCGGCGGCCGGGCCCTGTTCGCCGCGGCGGCGCGACCTGCGGGGGGC
>NZ_WYCT01000443.1 GCF_011008945.1 Streptomyces harenosi | reverse complement strand
CCCCTCGACCCCGGCCACCCCGCCTACGTCATCCACACCTCCGGCTCCACCGGCCGCCCCAAGGGCGTCGCCGTGGCCCACCGGTCGCTGGCGAACCTGCTCGCCGCGCACCGGGAGGGCTTCGTCGCGGAGGCCGGCGGCGGACCGCTCAACGTGGCGCTCACCGCGTCGTTCTCCTTCGACACCTCGCTGGAGGGCGTGCTGCTGATGGCCGACGGCCACCCGCTGCACCTCGTCGACGAGACGACCCGGCTGGACGCGGCGGCCCTGGTGGAGTACGTCGTCGAACACCGCATCGACTTCCTCGACCTGACCCCCTCCTACCTGCGCCAGCTCCTGCCCGCCGGGCTGCTCACCGACGAGCGCCACCGCCCCCGGGTGCTGATGGTCGGCGGCGAGGCCGTCGGCCCGGGCCTGTGGCGCGAACTGGCCGCCCACCGGGACGTCGGCGCGTACAACTTCTACGGCCCCACCGAGTGCACCGTCGACGCCCTGTCCTGCCGGATCGAGGGCGAGCGCCGCCCCCTGGTGGGCCGCCCGCTGCCCAACGTGCGGGCCTACGTCCTCGACGACCGGCTCCAGCCGGTGCCGCCCGGCGTCGGCGGCGAGCTGTACCTGGCGGGCGAGCAGGTGGCCCGCGGCTACCTGGGCCGCCCGGGCCTGACCGCGGCCCGGTTCGTCGCCGACCCGTTCGGCGCGCCGGGCACCCGCATGTACCGCACCGGCGACCTGGCCCGCTGGACCGCGGACGGCCGGCTGGACTACCTCGGGCGCGCCGACGACCAGGTGAAGGTGCGCGGGCACCGCATCGAGCCCGGCGAGGTCGAGGCGGCCCTGCTGGACCTGCCCGAGCTGACCGCCGCCGCGGTCGTCGCGGTGGCCGACGCGCGCGGCCACACCCGGCTCGCCGCCTACGTGGTCCCCGCGGCCGGGGCCGCCGCTCCCGCCGCCTCCGGCCTGCGCGCCGCGCTGCGCCGTGTGCTGCCCGAGCACATGGTGCCCTCGTCGTTCACCGTCCTCGACGCGCTGCCGCTGACCGTCAGCGGCAAGCTGGACCGCCGCGCCCTGCCCGCCCCGGACTTCGGATGGGGGGCCGGCGAGCGGGAGTACACCGCCCCGCGCACCCCCGCGGAGCGGACGCTGGCCGGCATCTGGACCGAGGTGCTGGGCCTGGACCGGGTCGGCGTCACCGACAACTTCTTCGAGCTGGGCGGCGACTCCATCCTCAGCATCCAGGCCGTCTCCCGTGCCCGCGCCGCCGGGCTGCACCTGACCTCCACGGACGTCTTCCGCCACCAGACCGTCGCCGACCTCGCCGCCGCGGCGGCCCTGCGCGCGCCCGACGCCCCGGCGCCCCGGGCCCTCCGCGCGAGCGGACCGGCACCGCTGACCCCCGTCCAGGAGTGGTTCTTCGCCGCACACGGCCCGCTGCGCCACTTCAGCATGTCGATGCTGCTGGACCTGCCCCACGACCTCGACGAGCGGGCGCTGGAGCAGGCGGTGGAGGCGGTGGCCGTCCGCCACCCCGCGCTGCGCACCCGCTTCGCGCGCACCGGCACCACCTGGCGGCAGCACCCCGGCGAGGGCCCGGCCACCGGGCTGCTCACCCGCCACGACCTGTCCGCCGCCCCCGACCCGGCCGCCGCCCGCGCCCGGGCCGCCGACGCCGCCCGCGCCGCCCTCGACCCGGCCACCGGCAGCCTCTTCCGGGCCGCGCTGCTGCTGCCCGCGAAGGGCGAGCGCCCGCAGCTGTTCCTCACCGCCCACCACCTGGCCGTGGACGGCGTCTCCTGGCGCGTGCTCCTCACCGGACTGGAGCAGGCGTACCGGCAGGCGGCCGCGGGCGGACCCGTCCGGCTCGACCCGGAGGAGACGCCCTTCGCCGCATGGGCCGCCCACCTGTCCGAGCGGGTGCGGGCCGGCGACCTCGACGCCGACCTGCCGTACTGGGCGGCCGAGGCCGCCCAGCCGCGCACCCCGCTGCCCGTCGACCGACCCGGTACGCCGCGCGCCGGGTCGGTGCGCACCGTGCGCACCCGGGTCGACCGCACCACCACCGAGGCGCTGCTGCGCCGGGTGCCCGGCGTCTACCGCACCCAGGTCAACGACGTCCTGCTGAGCGCCCTCGGCCGGGTCCTCGCCGACTGGGCGGGCGCCGACCGGATCACCGTCGCGCTGGAGGGACACGGCCGGGAGGACGTCGGCGAGCCACGCGACCTCTCGCGCACCGTGGGCTGGTTCACCACCCAGTACCCGGTCACCCTCACCCCGGCCGGCCCGGCCGGCGCGCCCGACTGGGGCGCCACGCTGAAGGCGGTCAAGGAGCGGCTGCGGGCGGTGCCCCGGCGCGGCCTGAGCCATGAGGCGCTGGCCCGGCTCGGCTCGCCCGACCCCGCCGCCCGCGCGCTGCGCGAGGTGCCGCTGCCCCAGGTGTCCTTCACCTACCACGGCCAGTGGGAGACGCCCGGGTCCGGGGAGTTCGCCCAGGCCGCCGAGGTGCCCGGCCGGGAGATCGCCGCCGACGAGCCGCTGGACCACCTGCTGGACGTCTCCGCCGCCGTCGTCGACGGCACCCTGGAGATCACCTGGCACTACAGCGCGGAGGTCCACGACGAGCCGACCGTACGGCGGCTCGCGGACGGCATGGCCGCGGCGCTGGCCGCGATCACCGAGCACTGCGCCCGCCCGGACGCCGGCGGCCGCACCCCCTCCGACTTCCCGCTGGCCCGCCTCGACCAGGCCGGGGTGGACCGGCTGGCCGGCGACGGGCGCGGCGTGGAGGACCTCCTGCCGCTGACCCCGCTCCAGGAGGGCATGCTCTTCCACCGCCTGGTCGGCGACGGCGACGACGTCTACGTGGACCAGGCCGCGCTGCTGCTGCGGGGCGTGGCCGACCCGCACGCCTTCGCCCTCGCCTGGCAGCGGGTGACCGACCGCACCCCCGCGCTGCGCACCTCGGTGGTGTGGGAGGACGTGCCCGTACCGCTGCAGATCGTGCACCGGCGCGTCGAGGTGCCCGTCACCCACCTGGACTGGCGCGAGGTGGACCCCGGTGAGCACGCCGAGCGGCTGGACCGGCTGCGCGAGGCCGACCTGGCCCGCGGCATCGACCTCGACACCGCCCCGCTGATGCGGCTGACCCTCGTCCGGCTGCCCGACGCCGAGCTGCGGCTGCTGTGGACCTCGCACCACCTGATCCTGGACGGCTGGAGCCTGGCGCAGGTGCTCACCGAGGTCTGCGAGGAATACGCCGCCCTGACCACCGGCGGCGAGAGCCGGCCGCCGGTGCGCCGCCCCTTCGGCGACTACGTGCGCTGGCTCGCCGAGCAGGACGCCGGTGCCGCCCGCGACCACTGGCGGGGCGTGCTCGCCGGATTCGCCACCCCCACCCCGCTGCCCGCGGGCGGAGCGCCGCGCGAGACCCACCGGACCCGGTCGGCGGCCGTGCACACGGCCGGACTCTCCGACGCGGTCTCCGAGCGGCTGGCCCGCACCGCGCGGGAGTCCGGGCTCACCCTGAGCACCGTCGTGCAGGGCGCCTGGGCGCTGCTGCTCGCCCGCTACGGCGCCGAGGAGGACGTGGTCTTCGGCACCACCGTCTCCGGCCGCCCCGACGACCTGCCCGGCGCCGAGTCCATGGTCGGCATGTTCATCAACACGCTGCCCACCCGGGTCCGCGTGGACGCCCACCGCCCGGCCGCCGACTGGCTGCGCGAACTCCAGCGGGCCCAGGCCGACGCCCGCCGGTTCGCCGCCGTGTCCCTGGCCGAGCTGACCTCGCTGAGCGACGTGCCGCCGGGCAGCCCGCTGTTCCACACCATGGTCGCCTTCGAGAACTACCCCTTCGACGAGGCCGGCACGGCCACCTCCGGCGTGCGCCTGGCCGGTGTCGACTCCCGCGACGCCACCAACTACCCGCTGGTGCTGCGCGCCTACCAGGGCGAGCGCATCGGCTTCGACCTCGCCTACGACCCCGGCCTGCTCGACCCCGGCACCGTGCGGGATCTGGCCGCCCGGCTCTGCCTGCTGCTGACGGGGATCGCCGACGACCTCGACCGCCCGCTGCGCGCCCTGCCCTGGACGACCGCCGAGGAGCGGCGCCTGCCGGCGGCCCAGGGCGACGGCACCGCCCACGGCCGCCCCGGCCGCACCCTGGTGGACCTCTTCGAGGAGCAGGCCGCCCGCGACCCCGGCGCCCTCGCCGTCACCTGCGCCGGCGCACACCTGGACTACGCCACGCTCGACGCCCGCGCCAACCGCCTGGCCCACCGGCTCGCCGAGGCCGGCGCCCGGCCGGAGCGCTATGTCGCGCTGGCCCTGCCCCGCGGCCTGGACCAGGTCGTGGCGATCCTCGCGGTGCTGAAGACCGGCGCCGCCTATCTGCCCGTCGACCCCTCCGTGCCCGCCGAGCGGCTGGCCGGCATCCTGGACGACGCGCGCCCCGTGACCCTGGTGACGACCACGCGGACCGCGGCCCGGGCCGGGACCACCGCCGTACCCGTGCTGGCGCTGGACGACCCCCAGGTCGCCGCCGACCTCGCCGGCCGCCCGGCCACCGGCCCGGACCC
>NZ_WYCT01000442.1 GCF_011008945.1 Streptomyces harenosi | reverse complement strand
ATATGTTTATAAGAGACAGCCGTCGTACGGGCTCGGGGGCGGACACCGCCCACAGGGCCGCCGCGCCGGACAGTGCCAGGGCCCACCGGTCGTGGGCCGCCGCCCACCGCTCGTCGTCCGGCGGCACGAACAGCGCCCAGCTCTCGGGGAGCAGCAGGGGTGCGAGCACGGCCGCGGTGAGCAGGACCGCCGCCACCGCCCGCCCGGGCCGCGCCTCGTCCGTCAGCCGCAGGGCCGCCGCCGCCGTGGCCAGGGCGAGCACGCAGACGGCGCCCGCCTCCACGGTGAGTGCGGCCACCGGGGGCCGCGCCCCGGCCGGGGCGAGCAGCAGCACCGCCGTCCACCACAGCGCGGCCCCCGGCACGACCAGGGCGGCTCGCAGCGCCTGCCGCAGCGGGCGCCGGACCGGCACCGGGGCGGTGAGCCGCCGGGCCGGGTCGTCCAGCAGGAACGCCAGGCCCAGCCCGCCCGCCAGCGCCGCGCCCCGCAGCGCCATGAGCGTCGCCCCGGGGGCCGGCTCGCCGTCCCCCAGCCGGGGCAGCGCGGCGAGCAGCAGCCCCACCGCCCCGGCGGCCCCCAGCGCCCGCCACGGCAGCGTGCGCCACACCGGGACCGCCAGCGCCCGGATCACTCGCACCGGTCCGCCTCCTCGGGCGCGGCCACCCCGAGCAGCCGGGCCACCCGGGCGGTCGTCACCCCCTTCGCGGTCAGCTCGCCCCAGTGCTCCTTCACCCTCCGCGTGACCTCGGCCCGCGGCCGGCCCAGCAGTTCCCGTACGACGTCGGTCTGTCCCGCGGTCATGGTCAGCGGGTCGGTCGGCGACAGGACGACCGCCGAGCCGGTCACGCTGTCGTCGAGGCGGACCCGGCGCAGGGCACCCATCGGATCGTCCTGCCAGCCCAGGGAGAGCCACATCACGGTGACCATCCGGCCGTCGCACATGCCGCCGGCCGTCCGCTCGTCGCCCCCGACCAGCACGGCGGCCACGGCGGTGGAGAACTCCGGCACCCGGTTGCCGCCCCAGGCGGTGCCGACCGTCACCTGGTGCGGCGCGGTCAGCGGGTCGAGCGCGGAGTCGCTGTCCAGGCCGTACCGGGCCTCGATCCGCTGCCGGACGAGCAGCGGCTGCCGCGCCGCGGCGCCCCCGGCCAGCGACCGGACCCTCTCCACCACCCCGGCCCAGCTCCCGGCCCGCGCCGTCCACTCGGGGAAGGCGCAGTACGTCGACCGCCCCCGCGCGACGCACCGCTGCTCCTTCTCCGGGCTGACGGAGGCCCGCTCGCGCGCCGCCGTCAGCTCCGGCGACGGCGACGCGCCCGCGGACTGCCCGGCGCCGCCCAGTACCGCCAGGGCCAGCGCGCCCGCCACCCCCGCCCGCACGGCCGGGCTCCGGCCGCCCGCGGCGAGCACCGCGAGGCAGGCGACGCACAGCGCCACGCCCGCCAGGTACAGGGCGTGCCAGGCCGCGGGCCGCCCCAGCAGGCCGGAGGGCAGCGGGTCGCCGCCGGCCTCGGTGACGACCGGCAGCAGCCAGCCGCTCCCCTCGCCGCCCCCCATCGGCGCGGCGCCCAGGACGAGCGTGAACAGCAGGACGACGACCAGCAGCGGCCCGGCGACCGGCGAGGGCACGAGCCGGCCCGCCAGCACCCCGGCCGCCCCGAACAGCAGCACGGTCAGCGGCCCCACGGCCAGCTCGGCCGGCGAGCCGTGCCCGACCGCGCCCGGCTTGAGCGCCTCCCAGGTGAACTGCGCGGCCACGCCCAGCGCGGTGAGCAGCACCGCCGGCACGACGGCCAGCACATGGGCGACCGTGCGGCGCCACGGCTCGGCCACCAGCGTCCCGAAGTACGGTTCCGTGCCGTGCCGCCTGGACCGCAGCACGGCGAGGTTCGCGCTCAGCAGCACCGCGAGCCCGACGAGCAGCGGACCGCCCTGGGTGGCGCGGTCGGCGTCCTGGAGGACCGGGTACCCGTCCCAGGAGGACCGGGTGCGCCACACGATCCACACCGCGTACAGGGTGAAGGCGAACAGGACCGGCGCGCTCAGCAGCAGCCGCCGCGCCTCGAACCGGGCCAGCGCGGCCACGGCGGCCCACCGCCCGGGCTCCGCCGCCCGCCCGGCGTCCACCGGGGCGGCCACCGGCACCGCGCTCACGCCGTCACCTCCGCGCCCGCGCCGTCCAGGGTCAGCAGGTAGCCGTCCTCCAGGGTCGGCTCGGCCGGCTCCGCTCCGGCGGGCGGGTCCCCGATGTTCCGGAAGGACCCCGTCCCCGTACGCCACCCCGCCTTCGCCCCCGGGTCCCGCTCGGCACTGTTCCACACCCGCCCGGCGGCCACCGCCGTCAGCTCGGCCGGGGTGCCGTCGAACCGGATGGCGCCCCGGGCCATGACCAGCACCCGGTGGCACAGCATCGCCACGTCCTCGGTCTGGTGGGTGGACAGCAGCACGGTCCGCCCCTCCCCCGCGCGGGCGATCAGCTCACGGAACCGCATCCGCTGCTCCGGGTCGAGCCCGACGGTCGGCTCGTCCAGCACCAGGAAGGCCGGGTCGCCGACGAGCGCCGCGGCCAGGGCCACTCGCTGCCGCATCCCCCCGGACAGCTTCTTGATCCGCCGCCCCCGTACGTCGCCCAGACCGACCTCCTCCAGCACCCGCCGCACCTCGCGGTGGCGCCCGGCCCGGTCGGTCAGCTCCTTCAGGATCGCCACGTAGTCGACGAACTCGAAGGCGGTGAAGTCCGGGTGGAAGCCGGGCGTCTGCGGCAGGTACCCGAGCCGCCGCCGCACCTCCTGGCGCCCGCGCGCCGTGGCCGGGTCGTGCCCGAGCACGGTGAACGTGCCCCGGTCGGCGGGCACGGCCGTGGCGAGCACCCGCAGCAGCGAGGTCTTGCCGGCCCCGTTGGGCCCGAGCAGCCCGGTCACGCCCGGCGACAGCCGCAGCGACACCTCGTCGAGGGCGTGGTTGCGGCCGTACCGCAAGCAGAGCCCGGAAGCGGAGACAGTGGTCATGCGGCACTCCTGGGAAGAACCTGGGAAGAAGGGGTCGTCACGCGGCACTCCCGCGCGAGAAGTCGAAGCGGTCCCGCAGCGCGAGCAGCAGCCCGGCACCGGCCAGGGCCACGGCCGCGGCCACGCCCTGCCCCGCCGCCGTGAACGGGGCGAGCGGCCCGCCCTCGCGCACCGCCTCGGCCACCGCCAGCACCGCGAGCCAGGCGCCGCCCACCGCGGCCGGCCCGGCCACCGGCCCGAGGCGGGGCGTCAGCGCCAGCCCGGCCGAGGTCAGCGCCAGCGCCGGAAGCAGCCAGGCCAGCGCCCGCAGCCCGAACCCGGGCAGCGCCAGCGTCGCGAGCCCGTCGAGCCCCAGCCCGGCGGCCAGCACGGCGACCGTGCGGATCATCAGCAGCCGGAACCCGTGCACCGGCGCGACGACGGCCATCTCGTACGTCGGGTCGAGCGCGGGTCCGTACGACAGCGCCACCCCGGCCAGCGGCAGCAGCGGGGCCAGCGCGAGGAAGAGGGTGGGCGACTGCCCGGCCGGCGCCCCGTAGGCGGCGGCGACGCTCAGCACCAGCACCACGACGACCGCCCCCAGCCAGGACCGCCGCAGCACGGGCGTGGCCGCCAGCAGCCGCGCGGTGTGGTCGGCGACCCCGGCCCGCACCAGCAGCGCCTCGAACACCCCCGGCCGCGGGGCGTCCAGCTCGGCGTCGAGCCGCTCCCACCCCCGGTCCACGTCGCCGGCCCCGTCCACGTCACCGGTCCCGCCCAGGGCGCTCCGGCACCGCGCGCAGGCGGCCAGGTGCGCGTCGGCCGACCACAGCGCGGGCGCCGCCAGCTCCCCCCGGGCGTACGCTCGCAGATCCTCTTCCGGCACGTGCCAGCTCATGCCAGCGCCTCCCTCAGCTGCTTGCGGGCCCGCATCGCCCGCGTCTTGACCGTCCCCGGCGGAATCCCCAGCAGGACGGCCGCCTCCCGGGTGGTCAGCCCGTCGACGACCGTGGCCTGGAGCACCGCCCGCAGCTCCGGCGAGAGCCGGACCAGCGCCCCCGCCAGGTCCCCGTGCTCCACCCCGGCCAGCACCCGCTCCTCGGCCGACACCTCGTCCCGGTGCCGCAGCCGGGCCAGCGCCTGCCGCAGTCGGCCGCGCGCGCCGGCGCCCCGCAGGGCGTCCACCAGCCGCCGCGACCCGATCCGCCACAGCCACCCGGCCACGTCACCGTCCTGCCGGTACCGGGCGGTCCCCCGCCACACCGCCAGGAAGGTCTCCTGCACCACGTCGTCGACGAGCCCCGGATCGGCGCACCGGCTGCGCATCCGCGCCGTCAGCCAGGGCGCGTACCGCCGGTACAGCTCCTCGAAGGCCCGCCGGTCACCGTCCTCGGCGACGGCCCGCAGCAACTCCCCGTCGCTTCTCGTTCCGCTCACACACCCTCATCGCACGACCCCCTCCGACCGGTTCACGATCGCAGCCCGCGGCGTACGGCCGTCCCCGCACCCCTCACGGCCTCGCCCCCCACGGCTCCACACGTGCGCCGTCCCGCACCCCCACGG
>NZ_WYCT01000441.1 GCF_011008945.1 Streptomyces harenosi | reverse complement strand
CTCCCTCTCCCACGCCCACCCCCTCGGCCACCCCGTCTCCCACGGGATCAGACTCGCCCACGTCCGGCCCCGCCGGATTCTGCGCGGTGACCTACACCGTGACGTCCTCCTGGAACGGCGGATTCACCGCCGACGTGCGGGTCCGGAACACCGGGGCGACGGCCGTGAACGGGTGGCGGCTCGGCTTCTCGTTCAAGGGCGCCGAGAAGGTGACCGGTGCCTGGAACGCGACGGTCACCCAGTCCGGAACCGAGGTCACCGCGACCGACGCGGGACACAACGCGACCGTCCCGGCAGGGGGCGCGGCGGGCTTCGGGTTCCAGGCGAGCGGGGCCTCGGCGGGCGTTCCCCCGGCCTTCACGCTCAACGGCCGGACCTGCGCCTGAGAAGAGGCTCACAGAAGTGCTCGCCACCCCGGCGCCGCCCACCGTCCCCAGGCGGCGCCGGGACCCCGAGCAGGGGCGCCGCGCTGCACGGATGCCCCCTGCACGGATGCCCCTGCACGGCTGCCCCAGCACAGATGCCGGTCCGGGCAACGGACGCCGTCCGCACGGATGCAGTCCGGGCAACGGATGCCGTCCTGGCACGGATGTCACCCAGGCTCGGGTGCCTCCACACAGGGATGCCGTTTCCCGCACGGGAAAAATGCCCGAAAGGTTTCGGGAGCGCTCCCAAAGCCCACCCCCTCCAAACGATCACCCCTCCTGACCTGCGCATTCGAAATTGATTCGACGATTCCGTGTCCACAGTCTTGTCAGGGACATGGGCCACTTCTACAGTCCCGTCCGTACCAGTTACTGGGAGCGCTCCCATCCGTGGGGAGATGGGAGCGCTCCCACCCCCACGTCCGTCCTGCGTTCCCACGGACTCCCCCGTCCCCCTCGCAGAGAGGCCCCCCGCATGAGAGCGTCACCGTCCCCCGCCCGCTCCCTGCGCGCCTTACTGGGTGTGCTCCTGACGGCCCTGGCGGTCGTCGGCACGCTGATGACCTCCACGGCGCCGGCGCAGGCCGACACCACGATCTGCGAACAGTTCGGTTCCACCACGATCCAGGGCCGCTACGTCGTCCAGAACAACCGCTGGGGCACCAGCGCCACCCAGTGCGTGACCGCGACGGACACCGGCTTCCGGGTCACCCAGGCCGACGGCTCGGTGCCGACCAACGGGGCGCCGAAGTCGTACCCGTCGGTCTTCAACGGCTGCCACTACACCAACTGCTCGCCCGGGACCAACCTGCCGGCGCAGATCAGCACCATCTCCAGCGCTCCCAGCAGCATCTCCTACGGATATGTCAGCGGCGCCGTGTACAACGCGTCGTACGACATCTGGCTGGACCCGACCCCCCGCACCGACGGCGTCAACCGCACCGAGATCATGATCTGGTTCAACCGGGTGGGCCCGATCCAGCCGATCGGTTCCCCGGTCGGCACGGCCAGCGTGGGCGGGCGCACCTGGGAGGTCTGGTCGGGCAGCAACGGCTCCAACGACGTGCTGTCCTTCGTCGCCCCGTCGGCGATCGGAAGCTGGAGCTTCGACGTCATGGACTTCGTCCGGGCGACCGTGGCGCGCGGCATGGCCCAGAACAACTGGTACCTGACGAGCGTCCAGGCCGGTTTCGAGCCCTGGCAGAACGGCGCGGGCCTCGCGGTGAACTCCTTCTCCTCGACCGTCAACACCGGCGGCGGCACCCCGGGCGGCCCCGGCACTCCGGTGGCCTGCAAGGTGTCGTACGCCACGAACGTCTGGTCGGGCGGATTCACCGCGAACGTCACCGTCACCAACACCGGATCCGCCACCGTGGACGGCTGGAAGCTCGCCTTCACGCTGCCCTCCGGGCAGCGCATCACCAACTCCTGGAACGCCACCGTCACGCCTTCCTCGGGCGCCGTCACGGCGAGCGGCTCGGGCCACACCGCGCAGATCGCGCCGGGCGGCAGCCAGACGTTCGGGTTCCAGGGGAGCTACAGCGGCACGTTCGCGCAACCGAACGGGTTCAGCCTGAACGGCACCGCCTGCACCACCGCCTGACGCGGTGACCCGGCCGGCGGGCCGTGTGCCCGCCGCGCCCCACCCGCTCCGGGGCTCGCTCTTCCTCCCTGCGCCGACAGGGCGGGCCCCGGAACTCCCCACGTACGGACCGTCCCGGAAAGGCCCGTCCGCATGAGCCGCTCGCTCCGCCCGCGCCGCCCGGCACTCGTCGCCGCGCTGTGCGCCGTGGCCCTGTCCCTGACCGGACAGGCCACCGCCGGCCCGCCGTCCGAACCGGTCTCCGCCACCGCCCTGCCCTACCAGGACCCGTCCCTGCCGGTGGCCGACCGCGTCGCCGATCTGCTGTCCCGGATGACCGTGGACGACAAGATCGGCCAGATGGCGCAGATCGAGAAGGACGCGCTGGTCCCGCAGTCCGATCTGGCGACGTACCGCATCGGATCGGTGCTCTCCGGCGGCGACTCGACCGTCAGCCCGAACAACGCGCAGACCTGGGCGGACACCTACGACTCCCTGCAGCGCACCGCCCTCGGGACCCCGCTGGGCATCCCGATGATCTACGGCATCGACGCCGTCCACGGTCACAACGCGGTGCGCGGCGCGACGATCTTCCCGCACAACATCGGGCTGGGCGCCACCCGGGACCCCGCTCTCGTGCAGCGCGTCGGACGGGCGGTGGCGCAGGAGGTGGCCGGCACCGGTATCGACTGGTCGTTCGCGCCCTGTCTGTGCGTGGCCCGCAACGACCGGTGGGGCAGGACGTACGAGTCGTTCGGCGAGACGCCCGAGGTGCCCGGCGCGATGACGACGTTCATCACCGGCCTCCAGGGCGAGACCCTGGGCTCCGGCCCGGCCTCCGTGCTCGCCACCGCCAAGCACTACCTCGGCGACGGCGGCACCACCGGCGGCGTCGACCAGGGCGACACCCAGGTGTCCGAGGCCGAACTGCGCGCGGTCCATCTGCCGCCGTTCAAGGAGGCGGTGCGGCGCGGCGTGGGCTCGGTGATGCTGTCGTACAGCAGCTGGAACGGCGTGAGGTCGCACGCCCACACGTACCTGGTCACCGATGTCCTCAAGGGCGAGCTGGGCTTCACCGGCTTCGTCGTCTCGGACTGGGCGGCCGTCGACCAGCTCGACGGCCAGAGCGGCTTCACCGCCGCCGAGATCACCACGGCCGTCAACGCCGGTGTCGACATGGTGATGGTCCCGCACGACTACAAGCGGTTCCTGAGCCTGCTGCGCGGCGAGGTGAGCGCCGGGCGGATCCCGATGGCGCGCGTGGACGACGCCAACCGCCGCATCCTCACCAAGAAGTTCCAGCTCGGGCTCTTCGAACGGCCCTACACCGACCGCTCCCTGACCCCGGGCGTCGGCTCGGCGGAGCACCGGGCGCTGGCCCGGGAGGCCGTGCGCGCGTCGCAGGTGCTGCTGAAGAACGACGGCGGCGTGCTGCCGCTGGCGAAGGACGCCAGGCTCTTCGTCGCCGGCAAGTCCGCCGACGACATCGGCAACCAGAGCGGCGGCTGGACGGTGGGCTGGCAGGGCCGCAGCGGTGCCGTCACCGAAGGCACCACGGTCCTCCAGGGCATCCGGGCCGCCGTCACCGATCCCTCCCGGGTCACCTACGACCGCTACGGCAACGGCATCGACGGCAGCTACACGGCCGCCGTGGCGGTCGTCGGCGAGACGCCGTACGCCGAGATGCGCGGCGACCGGCCCGGCGGCATGGGGCTGGACCAGGAGGACCTGCAGACCCTCGCCCGGCTGGAGGCGAGCGGGGTCCCCGTCGTCGTGGTGCTGATCTCCGGCCGTCCGCTGGACATCGCCGGCCGGCTGCCCGCCTGGAAGGCGCTGCTGGCCGCCTGGCTGCCGGGCACCGAGGGCGGCGGCGTCTCCGACGTGCTGTTCGGCGACCACGCCCCGACCGGCAAGCTGCCCGTGACGTGGATGAGCAGCGCCTCCCAGCAGCCCATCAACCAGGGAGACGGCAAGACACCGCTGTTCCCGTACGGCTACGGACTCACCTACGGCACCGGTACCGGACCGGACCCGGAGCCGGAACCCACCCCCTCCCCCAAGGCGTGCACGGCCCAGTTCCGCGTCACCTCCTCCTGGCCGGGCGGCTACCAGGCGGAGATGACCGTCAGGAACACCGGGACCGTCCCGCTGACCGGGTGGTCGGTCGCATGGGACCTGGGCGGAGCCACCGTCGCCAGCCTCTGGAACGGCTCGCTGACGGTCTCCCAGGGCCGGGCCACCGTGCGCAGCACCGCTCACAACGGCGCGCTCTCCCCCGGCGCCACCACCTCGTTCGGCTTCACCGCGAACGGCGCCGCCGGTGCGCCCGCCCCGCAGTGCGCCGGCTCCTGACCGTACGACCGCACCGCCCGCTCCGTACCTCCGAGGAGAGACGATGACCGACCGGACCGGACCCGCCGGCGCTCCGCCGCACAGCTCGCGTCAGCGGCGACGCTCGGCGGCGCTGGCCACCGTCCTGGCCACCCTGGTACTGGGCCTGACCGGCCAGTTCGCCGGGCAGCCCGCCTCCGCGGAGCCGCACGCCGGCAGCCCGCTCACCGGAACCCGGGCGGCCGGGGACGCACCACCCACCTGATCCGCACCCCGCGCCGCACTCCTGTCTCTTATACAATCTGACGCTGCCGACGAAGCTAGAAGTGTAGATCGAGGTGG
>NZ_WYCT01000440.1 GCF_011008945.1 Streptomyces harenosi | reverse complement strand
CCGTGGGGCGGGGTCGGGCCGGGCGCTCCGTACGGGGCCGGGTACGGCTGCTGGTACGGGGTGCCGGACGGGGCGGAAGGCCGGTGGGGGCCACCGTCCTCGGCGGCGGAGGCGTGCTCGGGGGCGAAGGAGCCGCCCGGCGCCGTGGCGACCACCGTCCCGTTACGCGGCACGGCATCGCCCGGCCCCGGTCCCGGCCCCTCGGGATGCTCGGTGTCCAGCAGCCGCACCGCGTGCCGCCCGAGCTGGGCGACCAGGGCGGCCGGCAGCCACGGTTCGCGGAAGCGGCCGTCCGCGACGGTGTCCTGGGCGCCGGTGTACTCCAGGACGGCGTCGAGAGCGGGCCGGGCGGCCGGGTCCTTCCGCAGGCAGGCGCGGACCAGGCCGGCGATGCTCTCGGGGACGTCGTCGAGGTCGGGTTCCTCCTGGGCGATGCGGAACATCAGGGCGTGCACCCCGCTGTCGCTGGTGCCGAAGGGCAGCCGGCCGGTGGCCGCGTAGGCGAGCACCGAGCCGAGGCAGAAGACGTCGCAGGCGGGCGTGATGCGGTCGCCGCGCACCTGCTCGGGCGCCATGAAGCCGGGCGAGCCGACGAGCGCGCCGGTCCGGGTGAGACCGCCGTCCGTCACGGTCTGCAACGCCCGCGCGATCCCGAAGTCGATGACGCGCGGGCCGTCGATCGTCACCAGCACGTTGGACGGCTTCAGGTCGCGGTGCACGAGCCCGGCGGCGTGGATGTCCTTGAGCGCGTGCGCGAGTCCGGCGGCGAGGATGCGCACCGACCGCTCGGGCAGCGCCCCGTGGTCCTGCCCGACGACGCGTTGCAGGCTGGGCCCGGCGACGTACCCGGTGGCCACCCACGGCACGGCGGCCTCGGTGTCGGCGTCCAGCACCGGCGCCGTCCAGGGCCCGCCGACCCGGCGCGCCGCCCGTACCTCCCGCCGGAACCGCGCCCGGAACTCCTCCTGGGCGGCCAGTTCCTCGCGCACCAGCTTCACGGCGACCGTGCGCCCGCGGTCCGAGCGGGCCAGATAGACGTGCCCCATCCCGCCGGCGCCGAGCCGCGCCAGCAGCCGGTAGGCACCGATGTGCTGCGGATCCCCGGGTCCCAGCTTCTCCATCGCCTGCCGCCCCTCCCCCAAGTGAACAACAGATCGAGAATAGTGCGGGGTTGGGGCGCACCGGGGCCGGGCGCCGTCCGCGGTTCCGCGACCGGGGTCTTTCGGCCGACGTGCCCCGCCTCCCCCGGCGGCCCGATCCCGTCGGGCACGGCGGCCGGCCGTTCGAGCGCGCGGACCGCCCCGGCCGGGCCGTCCGGGCCGGGTGCCCGGCGCGGGCGACAACGTGTCGCGGAAAGCCGCCGACCGCAGACAGGACGCCGATGTCGCGTCCGGACCGTGGACACCTACGCTCGGGCGCATGACCCCTCAGCTCCCTCAGCCCAGCCCCGAGGCCGGCGCGGCCGTCAAGGCCGCGGACCGCGCGCACGTCTTCCACTCCTGGTCCGCACAGGAGCTCATCGACCCGCTCGCCGTCGCCGGCGCGGAAGGGTCGTACTTCTGGGACTACGACGGCAACCGCTACCTCGACTTCACCAGCGGCCTCGTCTACACCAACATCGGCTACCAGCACCCGAAGGTCGTCGCCGCGATCCAGGAGCAGGCGGCGCGGATGACGACCTTCGCGCCCGCGTTCGCCCTGGAGGCGCGGTCCGAGGCGGCCCGGCTGATCGCCGAGCGGACACCCGGCGACCTGGACAAGATCTTCTTCACCAACGCCGGCGCGGACGCCGTCGAGCACGCGGTGCGCATGGCCCGGCTGCACACGGGCCGCCCGAAGGTGCTGTCGGCCTACCGCTCCTACCACGGCGGCACCCACCAGGCCATCAACGTCACCGGCGACCCGCGCCGCTGGGCCAGCGACAGCGGCGCCGCCGGTGTCGTCCACTTCTGGGCGCCCTTCCTCTACCGCTCCCGCTTCTACGCCGAGACCGAGGAGCAGGAGTGCGCGCGGGCGCTGGAGCACCTGGAGACGACGATCGTCTTCGAGGGGCCGCAGACCGTCGCCGCGATCGTCCTGGAGACGATCCCGGGCACGGCGGGGATCATGGTGCCGCCGCCCGGCTACCTCGCCGGGGTGCGGGAGATCTGCGACAAGTACGGCATCGTCTTCGTCCTCGACGAGGTGATGGCGGGCTTCGGGCGGACCGGCGAGTGGTTCGCGGCGGACCTGTTCGATGTCACGCCCGACCTGATGACCTTCGCCAAGGGCGTGAACTCCGGCTATGTGCCGCTGGGCGGCGTCGCCATCTCGCAGCGGATCGCGGAGACGTTCGCAAAGCGGCCCTACCCGGGCGGGCTGACCTACTCCGGGCACCCGCTCGCCTGCGCCGCGGCCGTCGCGACGATCCGGGTGATGGCCGAGGAGGGCGTCGTGGAGCACGCCGCGCGGCTCGGCGCCGAGGTGGTGGAGCCGGGGCTGCGGGAGCTGGCGCGGCGCCACCCGAGCGTGGGCGAGGTGCGCGGCGCGGGCATGTTCTGGGCGCTGGAACTGGTGAAGAACAGGGAGACCCGCGAGCCGCTGGTGCCGTACAACGCGGCCGGTGAGGCCAACGCGCCGATGGCCGCCTTCGCCGCCGCGGCCAAGGCCCACGGCCTGTGGCCGTTCGTGAACATGAACCGGACGCACGTCGTTCCGCCCTGCAACGTGAGCGAGGCGGAACTGAAGGAGGGCTTCACCGCGCTGGACGCGGCGCTGTCCGTGGCGGACGAGTACACGGACTAGTCCGCGGACCAGTGCCACGGGCCAAACCGCGGGCCAGTCCGCAGGCCAGTCCGCGGGCAGGCCACTCCGTCCAGTCCGCGGGGCGACCGCCCGGCCCGGGACGCGGACCGGGCGCTCGGTCCATTCCACGGGCCGTTCGCCCGGCCGGTGCAGGGACCGGCCGCCCGGCCCGATGTACGGACCAGCCGCCCGGCCCGATGTACCGACCGGCCGCCCGACCCGGTGTACGGACCAGCCGCCCGGCCCGATGTACGGACCAGCCGCCCGGCCCGGTGTATCGACCGGCCGCCCGGCCCGGGGCTCGGGCCGGGCGCTCGCTTCCTCCGGGCCGCGCCCGGACGCGTAAGGTGGCGTGCTCGAAGACGTATGGCACGCGCGTACGACACGCCTGTGCGATACGCGCGGGCGGCACCCGTGCCCGTCCGCGCACGCCACCCGACGCGACGAGGAGACGCCCGACCATGCCCGGCCCCCGCGGTACCGGCGCCGTGACGCGCAGCACCCTGCGCCAGCAGATCGCCGACGCCCTCCGTGACGAGGTGCTCGCGGGACGGCTCCAGCCCGGGCAGGAGTTCACGGTGAAGGAGATCGCCGAGCAGTACGGCGTCTCCGCCACGCCGGTCCGGGAGGCCCTGGTCGACCTGTCCGCGCAGGGGCTGCTCGACGCCGACCAGCACCGCGGTTTCCGGGTGCACGAGTACTCGCTGGACGACTTCCGCGGCATCGTCGAGGCCCGCGGGCTCGTCATCGAGGGGATGTTCCACGCCGTCGGCGACGGCCGGCTGAGCCGACTGCGCTCCGGTGAGGCCCGGGCCATCGCCGCCCTGGCCGGGGTCCGGCGGCGCGGGGAGGAGGCCCAGCGGGCCGCGGGCGCCGGGGACCTGACCGTCCTCGTCGGCTACGACCTGCGCTTCTGGCGCGAGCTGAGCGCCCTGTTCGGCAACCCCTACCTCTCCGACTTCCTGCACCGGCTGCGCGTGCAGAGCTGGGTGTGCGCGGTGCAGCACCTGCGCCGGGTGCGCGATCTGCGGGGTGTGCTGTGGTGCGGACACACGGAACTGGTGGACGCCCTGTCGCGTCGTGACACCACCGCGGCCCGCGCGATCATCGACGCCTACAACGCCCACTCCCTCGCCCTGATCGAGCGGCTCGCCGCCGGTTGACCCCGTGGCGGCCGGCGACGCGGGACACGGGTGCCGCCGGCCGGCACGGGCGCCGCCGGCGGTTCAGGGGCCCTCGCGCGTCGTGACCCGGCGCCGTGCGGGTATGGGACCTGCACGGGGGGAGCCGCCCTCGCGCCGCACCGATTACCCTTCCATGACCACCGTGCCGTGTGAGGAGTCCTCTTTTGGCCTGTGACCTGTGGCTGGTACCGCTCGTCGACGTTCTGTGCCACACCCCGGACAACCCGTTCGCCGAGGAACTCGCGGAATACAACCGGGTACTGGCCGAGGCCGGGCTGCCGCCCGTCCCGGTGTACCAGTACATGCCCGGCCTGTCGGGCGAGGTCGCCCCGGTGGCCGGCTTCGACTACGACGCGCTGCACTTCCTGCGCCGCGCCTACCTCCTCCAGGTGTGCGGCCTGCCGGTGACGCCGGTCGGCGAACTCGGCGGTGATTACGAGCAGTTGCTGGAGATGTTCGAGGCGACGGCCCAGCAGTCGCACCTCGTCTGGCACTACGACCACGCGGGCGCCTACGTCCCGGTGGACTTCCCGCTCCCGCTGTCCAGCGACGAACTCCTCGCGGGTGGCGGCCCGTTGGGCTCCTCCCACGGCCTGCTGCGGGAGCTGGAGCACGTGGCCCCGGCGATCGGCATCGACCCGGCCCTGTATCTTATACACATCT
>NZ_WYCT01000043.1 GCF_011008945.1 Streptomyces harenosi | reverse complement strand
TTGATGGGGTAAGGCTCCCAGTAGACGACTGGGTTGATAGGCCGGATATGGAAGCCAGGTGACTGGTGGAGTTGACCGGTACTAATAGGCCGAGGGCTTGTCCTCAGTTGCTCGCGTCCACTGTGTTGGTTCTGAAACCACGAACAATCATTGCCGGTTGTCAGTTTCATAGTGTTTCGGTGGTTATAGCGTAGGGGAAACGCCCGGTTACATTCCGAACCCGGAAGCTAAGCTCTACAGCGCCGATGGTACTGCAGGGGGGACCCTGTGGGAGAGTAGGACGCCGCCGAACAATTATTAAAAGGGTTGGTCCCGGAACTTCCGTTCCGGGACCAACCCTTTTTTGCTGTCTGTCATCGGAAGTTCACGTGGCGCGCTCAGCATCACGGGCATGGGTACTGCTGCAATGCTCAGGGCGGCCGGTGTCGGAGCCGGTGACGAGGTCGTCGTGCCGGCCTTCGGGAACGTGGAAGTCGCCCAGGCCGTGACCCAGGCCGGTGCGCTGCCGGTGTTCGCGGACATAGACCCGGTGACCTACTGCGTGGAACCGTCCGCCGTGGAGGCGGCCGTGGGACCCCGGACGGCCGCCATCGTCGCCGTACACCGGTTCGGCCGGCCGGCCGCCATGGCGCGGCTGCACGAACTCGGGCAGCGCCACGGGCTGCTGGTGCTGCAGCACGGGGAGGAGCCGGAGCCGGCGCGTGACGAGATAGCGCAGCGCAGGCAGCGGGCCGGCTACCTCGACGCCAGACTGCGGGGGGTGCGCACGCCCGAAGGGGGCGACGGGCACACCTACCAGCAGTACGTGGTGCGGGTGCCGGGGAACGGGCGGCCGGATCGGGACGCGTTCGCGCGGGCCGTACGGGCCAGGGGGGTCGACTGCCGGGTGCCGGTGAAGACGCCGGTGCACCGGCTGCCCGAGTTCCGGCGGTGCGTGGCGTTGCCCGAGACCGAACGGGCCGCCGACGAAACACTCGCGCTGCCGGTGGACGCCTCGTTGACGAGGCGGGACATGCAGCGGATCGTGGCCGCGTGCAACGCGCTCGGCGGGCTGTTGCAGCCCGCGTTCTGAGGGGGACGGCGGAGCCCGGCGCACGTGTTTGGGAGCACGGGTCAGTTCGGGGTATGATCTATTTCGTTGCCGGGAGGGAAACCTCCGAAAAGGCGACAGGCCCCTATAGCTCAGTCGGCAGAGCGTCTCCATGGTAAGGAGAAGGTCAACGGTTCGATTCCGTTTGGGGGCTCCGAACAGAAAGGCCCCGCCCATCGGGCGGGGCCTTTCGCATGCCCTGACGGGCCGTCCTCCTAGTCCTTGTGAGGCTCCGGCACACGCATCGCGAGGATGGCCATGTCGTCCGACGGGGCGTCCGAAGCGAAGCGTTCCACCGCGCGCATGATGCGGGCCGCCACCGCGCCCGCCGTCAGACCCGTGCAGGTCGTGAGGACATCGGCGAGGCCGTCGTCGCCCAGCATGCGGGAGCCCTCCCGGCGTTCGGTGACGCCGTCCGTGACGCAGAGCAGGACATCGCCCGGGTCGAGAGTGACCGTCTCCTCGTACAGCTCCAGGTCCTCGATGACGCCGAGGAGCGGCTGCGGTTCGGCGGCGGGTTCCACCGTGCCGTCCTGGCGCAGGCGAAGCGGGAGGGGATGGCCGGCGCAGACCACCTTCAGCTCCGCGCTGCCGTCCTCCCGCGGGCGCAGCTCGCCGTACAGGAGCGTCAGGAAGCGGCTGCGGGCGCCCTCGTCGAGGATCGCGGAGTTCAGCCGCTCGAGGACCGCCGGGCCGCTCAGGCCCTCGCGGGCCAGCAGCCGCAGCGCGTGCCGGGCCAGGCCGGTGACGGCCGCCGCGTTCGGGCCCGTACCGCAGACGTCGCCGATGGCGAACCCGTACGCGCCGTCGCGGATGGGGAAGAGGTCGTAGAAGTCGCCGCCGACCTCGTTGCCCTCACCGGCGGCGCGGTAGATGACCTCCACCTCGACGCCGTCGATCTGCGGCAGCCCGGGCGGCAGGAGGCTGCGCTGGAGGGACTGGCTGATGGCCGTGCGCTCCGAGTACAGGCGCGCGTTGTCCAGGGCCAGGGCGGCGCGGCGGGACAGGTCCTCGGCCAACTCCAGGATCTCCTGGCGGAAGTGCTCGTCGGTCGGCTTGCCCAGGGTGAGCATGCCGATGACGCGGTTGCGGGCGACCAGCGGCAGGACCACCGTCTCGCCGCCCAGCGCGGCGGCGGTGGCCAGGGTGGGGCCGATCCCGGGTGTGACCTGGCGCGTCGGGCCCGCACTCAGGCCGAGGCTCCGCATCGACGTGCGCAGCGCGGCCTGGTGGGCCACCTCGCCGGGGGCCGTCCAGACGCGGGCGCCCGGGGTGGGCACCGGGTCGGGCGGGGGAACCTTGGACAGCAGGGACTTGATGCCGTCGATGAGGTCCTCGTCCTCGTGCAGGACGTAGGAGAGGTACGGCTCCGAAGCCTGGTCGGCGATGGTGTAGACGGCGCACCAGGTGGCCAGGGTCGGGACCGTCATCTGGGCCATCAGGGCCAGCGTCTGGTCGCGGTCGAGGGTGCCGGCCAGCAGGTCGGACGCTTCGACGAGGAAGCTGAGGGAGCCGCGGCGCAGGCGTTCCAGCTCGCCGAGGCGGGCCGACTCGACGGCGAGCGCGATGCGGTCGGCGGCGAACTGCAGGCGCAGGGCCTCCTCGTTGGAGTAGCGGCCGGGGGCCTCGGCGGCGACACCGAGGGAGCCGGTGAGGCGGCCCTCCACCTTCAGCGGGACGGTGACGACCGAGCGCATGCCCGTGCCGTTGAGCAGGGGCACGGCGCCGGGGACGGCCGCCAGGTCGTCGTGAACGGCGGGCATGCGGGCCGAGCCGTAGCGGCCGGGGCCCGCCTCGACGGGGACGCGGGCGAAGCGCTGGCGGGCCGAGGGCAGGCCGGTGGAGGCGCGGACCTCCAGTTCCGTCTCGTCGTCGGTGGCCAGCAGGAGGAAGGCGGCGTCGCCGTCGAGCATGTCGCGGGCGCGTTCCACCGTGCGCTGGAGGAGGCCGTCCAGGTCGTCCGGGGCGGGCGAGCCGATGAACACCTCGAACGGGTCCGTGCTCGGCGTGTCGGTGGTGGTGTTCGTGTCGGAGGCGGGGACGCGCGAGGGGGTCTGGAGGATCGCCCGTTCGTGGTCCCGTACCAGAAGGCAGACCGTGGAGGGCTCGCCGCCCGTGTCGCGGACGCGGAGGTGGGAGGCGTAGACCGGGGTCACGCGGCCGTTGGCGCCGCGGATGCCGTAGGTGCCCTCCCAGCGGGAGAGTTGCAGGGCCTCCGCGATGCCGGTGCCGGTGCCCGGGGTGTGCGGCCAGGCCGCGAGGTCGGCGAGGGGCTTTCCGGTGACCTGCTCGGCGGTGTAGCCGAACAGTTCTTCGGCGTCCTCGCTCCAGGCCGTGATGGCTCCCGTGCGGTCGATCTGGACGACGGCGACGCGGACCCGGCCGTCGGCGAGCGGGAGGAGGTCGGCGGGCAGGCAGGGACCGGCGGCCCGGGTGCCGACGGGCCGATCGGGCAGGTCGAGCTGGAACCAGACGTTCTTGTGGGTGGGGGTGTACTCCACGCCCCAGCGGCCGGCGAGGGCCGCGCAGAGCTGGAGGCCCCGGCCGCCCTCGCGGTCGGGGCTGCTCATGGTGACGGCGGCCTCCTGGAGGGGGACCTCGCGCTCGGGGTAGCGGTCGGACACCTCGATCCGCACGCCCTCGCCGGTGCGCAGGCAGACCACGTCGGCGGAGGTGCCGGCGTGCACCACGGCGTTGGTGACCAGTTCGCTCGTGAGGACGACGGCGTCGTCGACGATGTCGGCGAAGCCCCAGCCCTGGAGGGTGTCGCGGACGAAGGAACGGGCGCTGGCGACCGATCGTCCGACGGGCTCGAAGCTGGCGGCCGCGCGCGCGGTGATCACGGAACTACTGGACCCTTCCTCGACGTGCAGGGCTTCGTGGCCGGCCGGTTCGCGCCGCTGCTGCGGCATTCCCGTCGGCTGGGGATCCGGGGGCTGTCCCCCGGGGATCACTCCGGTGGTCATCTGCGGCCGCCCCTCCGATGCCCGCTCGTTCTCGTGCCACCGCCCAGGCCGGACGGACCGTGCGGCTGGACAGCCGCATGCAAGGTTACTTACCTTCGCCGTCCATGCGGATGCCGGTCTGCCGTGATTCCGCCCGGAGGGTGTGCGGACGATGTGCGAAGCTGCCGAACTGTTATGGCCTGGTTCGGCCGGGGTGAAACACTGGGCAGGCTTCCTGTGAAGGTCCACGCGGACCGAGTGGCTGGCGCGTCCGTGGGCAGCAGCCCTGGGGCACGGCCCGGCGGGCCGGGCAGGGATGCGCGGCAGTACGGGAAACACGGATCGATAACCGGTACGCCGAGTGGTTGTACCAGAGCACGGCAGTAAAGGTCGACCCCTGCGGGAGGGACACAGTGGAGTCTGGCGCAGCGGCGCGGGGCACGAAGACGCGCGCGAAGGGCGGACCGTCCCTGGGAAACCGGCGCACACCGCGCGACGGGACCACCGTGGTGGACACGGCCGGCCTGAACCGGCTGCTGGCGGCTCTGGTGGCTATGCGGGACGGGAACTTCCGCAAGCGGCTCACGGTGTCCGGGGACGGCGTGATGTCGGAGATCGCGGCCGTGTTCAACGAGGTCGCCGACCGCAATCTGCACCTGACCGGTGAGCTGGCGCGGGTGCGGCGCATGGTGGGACGCGAGGGCAAGCTCACCGAGCGGCTGGAGACGGGCGCCTGCGAGGGGTCCTGGGCGGCCGCCATCGACCACTCGAACGCGCTGGTGGACGATCTGGTGTGGCCGGTCTCCGAGGTGAGCCGGGTGCTGTCCGCGGTGGCGGAGGGCGATCTGTCGCCGCGGATGGAGCTGCGCACGCAGGCGGCCGAAGGGGTGTCCGGGCATCCGCTGCGCGGGGAGTTCCTGAAGGTCGCGCGGACCGTGAACAACCTGGTCGACCAGTTGTCGACGTTCACCGACGAGGTCACGCGCGTGGCCAGCGAGGTGGGCACCCAGGGCAAGCTGGGCGGTCAGGCCCGGGTGCGGGGCATGTCGGGTTCGTGGAAGGACCTCACGGACTCGGTCAACACCATGGCGCACCGGCTGACGGCCCAGGTGCGGGACATCGCGCTGGTGACGACGGCGGTCGCCAAGGGTGATCTGTCCCGGAAGGTCACGGTTCACGTGGCCGGGGAGATGCTCGAACTGAAGAACACCGTCAACACGATGGTGGACCAGCTCTCCGCGTTCTCGTCCGAGGTGACGCGCGTCGCGCGCGAGGTGGGCACCGAGGGCGCGCTGGGCGGGCAGGCCCAGGTGCCGGGTGTCGCCGGGGTGTGGAAGGAGCTGACCGACTCCGTCAACACGATGGCGGGCAATCTCACCGCACAGGTGAGGGGGATCGCCGAGGTGACGACGGCGGTCGCCAACGGTGACCTCTCGCGGAAGGTGACCGTCCCGGCGCGTGGCGAGGTCGCGCAGCTCGCCGAGACGATCAACCAGATGACCGAGACGCTGCGGATCTTCGCGGACGAGGTCACGCGGGTGGCCAACGAGGTCGGTGCCGAGGGCCGGCTGGGCGGCCAGGCGAACGTGCCGGGCGCGGCCGGCATCTGGAAGGACCTGACGGACTCGGTCAACACGGTGTTCCGGAACCTGACCACCCAGGTGCGGGACATCGCGGCGGTGACGACGGCGGTGGCCAACGGTGACCTGTCGCAGAAGGTCACCGTGGACGTCGCCGGGGAGATGCTGGAGCTGAAGAACACCGTCAACACGATGGTGGACCAGCTCTCCGCCTTCGGTGCCGAGGTCACGCGGGTGGCGCGGGAGGTCGGTGTCGAGGGCGAGCTGGGCGGCCAGGCGCAGGTGCCGGGGGCGGCGGGGACCTGGAAGGACCTCACCGACTCCGTCAACACGGCGTTCCGGAACCTCACCGGGCAGGTGCGCAACATCGCCCAGGTGACGACGGCGGTGGCCAACGGCGATCTGTCGCAGAAGGTCACCGTGGACGTGTCCGGCGAGATGCTCCAGCTCAAGAACACCGTGAACACGATGGTGGACCAGCTCTCCAGCTTCGCCGACCAGGTGACGCGGATGGCGCGGGACGTGGGCACGGAGGGCCGGCTGGGCGGTCAGGCCCGGGTCGACGGCGTGTCGGGCACCTGGAAGGAGCTGACGGACTCCGTCAACTTCATGGCGGGGAACCTCACCTCCCAGGTGCGGCAGATCGCGCAGGTGACGACCGCGGTGGCGCGGGGTGATCTGTCGCAGAAGATCGACGTCGACGCGCGCGGGGAGATCCTGGAGCTCAAGAACACCATCAACACGATGGTCGACCAGCTTTCCGCCTTCGCCGAGCAGGTGACCCGGGTGGCCCGCGAGGTGGGCACGGAGGGCCGGCTGGGCGGTCAGGCGCAGGTGCCGGGCGTCGCGGGGGTGTGGCGCGACCTGACCGACTCGGTGAACGGCATGGCCGGCAACCTCACCGCCCAGGTCCGCAACATCGCGCAGGTCGCGACCGCGGTGGCCCGCGGTGACCTCTCCCAGAAGATCACCGTGGACGCGCGCGGGGAGATCCTGGAGCTGAAGAACACCCTGAACACGATGGTGGACCAGCTCTCCTCCTTCGCCCAGGAGGTCACGCGGGTGGCCCGCGAGGTGGGTACGGAGGGCATCCTGGGCGGCCAGGCCGAGGTGCAGGGCGTCTCCGGTACCTGGAAGGACCTCACCCAGTCCGTCAACGGCATGGCGAACAACCTGACCCTGCAGGTGCGCAACATCGCCGAGGTGACGACCGCGGTCGCCAAGGGCGATCTGTCGAAGAAGATCACCGTCGATGCCAAGGGCGAGATCCTGGAGCTGGTCACCACCGTCAACACGATGGTGGACCAGCTGTCGTCCTTCGCCGAGCAGGTGACCCGGGTGGCCCGCGAGGTGGGCACCGAGGGCATCCTCGGCGGCCAGGCGCACGTGCCCGGCGTGACGGGCATCTGGAAGGACCTCAGCGACAACGTCAACCTGATGGCGAAGAACCTCACCGTGCAGGTGCGGAACATCTCCCAGGTGGCCGCCGCCGTCGCCAACGGCGACCTGACGCGGACGGTGACGATCGAGGCGCGCGGCGAGGTCGCGCAGCTCGCGGACACCTTCAACACCATGGTCAAGACGCTCAGCTCGTTCGCCGACCAGGTGACCAAGGTGGCCCGTGAGGTGGGCACGGACGGCATCCTGGGCGGGCAGGCGCACGTCCCCGGCGTGGCCGGCACCTGGAAGGACCTCACCGAGTCGGTGAACCAGATGGCGTCCAACCTGACCGGGCAGGTGCGCAACATCGCGATGGTCACCACGGCCATCGCCAAGGGCGATCTGACCAAGAAGATCGACATCGACGCCCGGGGCGAGATCCTGGAGCTGAAGACGACGATCAACACGATGGTGGACCAGCTGTCGTCCTTCGCCGAGGAGGTCACGCGGGTGGCCCGCGAGGTGGGTACCGAGGGCCAGCTCGGCGGGCAGGCGCGGGTGCGGGACGTGGACGGCACCTGGCGGGACCTGACGGAGTCCGTGAACGAGATGGCCGGGAACCTGACCCGGCAGGTGCGCGCCATCGCGCGCGTGGCGACCGCGGTGACCCGCGGCGACCTGAACTTGAAGATCGACGTGGATGCCGCGGGCGAGATCCAGGAGCTCCAGGACTACATCAACAAGATGATCGCCAACCTGCGCGACACCACGATCGCCAACAAGGAGCAGGACTGGCTCAAGGGCAACCTGGCCCGTATCTCGGCGCTGATGCAGGGCCGCCGGGACCTGGAGGACGTGGCCTCGCTGATCATGAGCGAGCTGACGCCGGTGGTCTCCGCGCAGCACGGCGCCTTCTTCCTGGCGATGCCGCTGCTGGACGGGCAGGACCCGGGTGCCGCCGACGACGACCGGTACGAGCTGCGGATGCTGGGTTCGTACGGGTACTCGATGGGTTCCATGCCGACGTCGTTCCGGCCGGGGGAGGGCCTGGTCGGGACGGCCGCCCACGAGAAGCGCACGATCCTGGTGGAGAACGCGCCGACCGGCTATCTGAAGATCTCCTCCGGGCTCGGGGAGGCGCCGCCCGCGCAGGTGATCGTGTTGCCGGTCGTCTTCGAGGGGAAGGTGCTCGGCGTCATCGAGCTGGCGTCCTTCACGCCGTTCACGCAGATCCAGAAGGACTTCCTCAACCAGATCGCCGAGATGATCGCGACCAGTGTCAACACCATCTCCGTCAACACCAAGACCGAGCAGCTCCTGAAGCAGTCGCAGGAGCTGACCGAGCAACTGCGCGAGCGGTCGGCGGAGTTGGAGCAGCGGCAGAAGGCGCTCCAGGCGTCCAACGCGGAACTGGAGGAGAAGGCCGAGCTGCTGGCCCGGCAGAACCGCGACATCGAGGTGAAGAACACCGAGATCGAGGAGGCGCGGCAGGTGCTGGAGGAGCGTGCCGAGCAGCTCGCGGTCTCCATGCGCTACAAGAGCGAGTTCCTCGCCAACATGTCGCACGAGCTGCGGACGCCGCTCAACTCCCTGCTGATCCTGGCCAAGCTGCTGGCGGACAACGCGGAGGGGAACCTCTCCCCGAAGCAGGTGGAGTTCGCCGAGACCATCCACGGGGCCGGCTCCGACCTGCTGCAGCTCATCAACGACATCCTCGACCTGTCCAAGGTCGAGGCGGGCAAGATGGACGTCTCCCCGACGCGTATCGCGCTCGTCCAGCTCGTCGACTACGTGGAGGCCACCTTCCGCCCGCTGACCGCGGAGAAGGGGCTGGACCTGTCGGTGCGGGTGTCGCCGGAGCTGCCCGCCACCCTGCACACCGACGAGCAGCGGCTGCTGCAGGTGCTGCGCAACCTGCTGTCCAACGCGGTGAAGTTCACCGACTCCGGGTCGGTGGAGCTCGTCATCAGGCCGGCCCGCGACGATGTTCCCCAGGCCATCCGGGAGCAGTTGCTGGAGGCCGGTTCGCTGACCGATCCGGAGGCGGCGCTGATCGCGTTCTCGGTGACCGACACGGGCATCGGCATCGCGGCCAGCAAGATGCGGGTGATCTTCGAGGCGTTCAAGCAGGCCGACGGCACCACGAGCCGCAAGTACGGCGGTACGGGCCTGGGGCTGTCGATCTCGCGGGAGATCGCCCAGCTGCTGGGCGGTGAGATCCACGCGCAGAGCGAGCCGGGCCGCGGCTCGACGTTCACGCTGTACCTGCCGCTGCACCCGGTGGAGCTGCCGTCGCACGGCCACCAGCAGACGCCCGCCCTGGAGGCGGGTGAGCCGATGGCGTCCGCGGGCGCGGCCGGTGAGCTGCCCGAGGCGGCGCAGGCGCGGACCGACACGCCGGCCGAGGCCAGGCCGTATCAGCAGACGCACGAGGGGGCCGCGCTCTTCCGGCGCCGCCGCAGGGGCCTGCCGGAGCCGGAGCAGCGTCTGGGGCAGCCGGAGCAGTGGCCGGCCACCGAGCACGAGGCGGCGCCGCGGCCGCACCGGAACATCCGGTTCGGCGGCGAGAAGGTGCTGATCGTCGACGACGACATCCGCAACGTCTTCGCCCTCACCAGTGTCCTGGAGCAGCACGGCCTGTCCGTCCTGTACGCGGAGAACGGCCGCGAGGGCATCGAGGTGCTGGAGCAGCACGAGGACGTGGCGGTGGTCCTGATGGACATCATGATGCCCGAGATGGACGGGTACGCCACGACCACGGCGATCCGCCGGATGCCCCAGTTCGCCGGGTTGCCGATCATCGCGCTGACCGCCAAGGCGATGAAGGGCGACCGGGAGAAGGCGCTCGAGTCGGGCGCCTCCGACTACGTGACCAAGCCCGTCGACCCCGACCATCTGCTGTCGGTGATGGAGCAGTGGATGCGGGGGGAGTGAGGAGAACGCCCGGGGGCGTGCGAAGGTGGTGTGCGCGAACGCGGTGGGAATGCTCGGTCTTGACGCGTACTTGTTGACCGAGTGTGCGCGAAGCCGTGTAGAAGTGCGGGATTCGGGGAACCTTCTCGTCTCACACCGCGTTTCTGCTACGTGCACAGTGACATCGCGGTGACAGGGTGTGGTGACAAGCGGGGTGCGGCTACGATGACCGGCACAAGGACGGGCGGCGCAAGGGAGTCGTCCGCTGGGGCGGCGCCCGCCGGTGCCTCCCCAAGTCCTGTGGACCGGGGAGGCCCCACGCCGGGGCGAGGAGGGCGGGCCATGGTGCAGAAGGCCAAGATCCTCCTGGTCGATGACCGGCCGGAGAATCTGCTGGCGCTGGAGGCGATCCTCTCGGCGCTCGATCAGACGCTGGTGCGGGCATCGTCCGGGGAGGAAGCGCTCAAAGCACTGCTCACGGACGACTTCGCGGTCATTCTGCTGGACGTCCAGATGCCGGGCATGGACGGTTTCGAGACCGCCGCGCACATCAAGCGGCGGGAGCGGACCCGGGACATCCCGATCATCTTCCTCACCGCGATCAACCACGGACCTCACCACACCTTCCGCGGATACGCGGCGGGCGCCGTGGACTACATCTCCAAGCCGTTCGACCCCTGGGTGCTGCGCGCGAAGGTCTCCGTCTTCGTCGAGCTGTACATGAAGAACTGCCAGCTCCGGGAGCAGGCGGCGCTGCTGCGCCTGCAGTTGGAGGGCGGCGGCAGGGCCGCGGGCGGTGAGGCCAAGGAGCCGGCGGGGCTGCTGGCGGAGCTGTCGGCCCGGCTGGCGGCGGTCGAGGAGCAGGCCGAGGCGCTGTCCAAGCAGCTCAGCGACGAATCGACGGACGCGGCCGCGGTGGCCACGGCGGCCCATCTGGAGCGCAAGCTGACCGGGCTGCGCCGGGCGCTGGACGCGCTGGAGCCGGGCACCTCCGGCGGCCAGCCCGCGGTGAACTGACGCCGCGGCGGGCAAGCGGTGGCCGTCCCGCGCCGGACCCTGGCCGCCGGTGCGCCGCGCGGCGGGACGTGCCCGGGTTCCGCTCCGGAGAGTGACCCGGTGGGCGATCCGTGAGCGTACGTCAGGCCGCGCGCCTTCGACGTGAGTTCCGTGCCCGGCCGAGTCGTCAGCCTCACGCCGCTGCCGCGGCGACACGAACGGGTGAAGCCGTAGGCACACGTGTCCGCCGTCGTCTCCCCCGGTAACCTCACACTCATGGCCTCACGTCCTTCCGCAGCCAAGAAGCCGCCCGCGAAGAAGCCGGCCGCTCCCGCGAAGGCTCCCGTGAAGAAGGCCGCGGCGAAAAAGGCGCCGCCCAGGAAGGCGCCCGCACGGAAGGCACCGGCCAGGAAGGCGGCGGCGCGCAGGCCCGCCCCCGCGCCGAGCCCCACCAGCGGCGTGTACCGCCTCGTGCGCGCCCTCTGGCTGGGTCTCGCCCACGCCGTCGGCGCCGTCTTCCGCGGCATAGGGCAGGGCGCGAAGAACCTCGACCCGGCGCATCGCAAGGACGGGGTGGCGCTGCTGCTCCTGGCGATCGCGCTGATCGTCGCCGCGGGCACCTGGGCCGACCTGAAGGGCCCGGTGGGCGATCTCGTCGAGATCCTGGTGACCGGCGCCTTCGGGCGGCTCGACCTGCTCGTGCCGATCCTGGTCGCCGTCGTCGCGGTGCGCTTCATCCGGCACCCGGAGAAGCCCGAGGCCAACGGCCGCATCGTGATCGGCCTGTCCGCGCTCGTCGTCGGCGTGCTCGGCCAGGTCCACATCGCCTGCGGCTCGCCCGCCCGCAGCGCCGGCATGCAGGGCATACGGGACGCCGGCGGCCTCATCGGCTGGGCGGCGGCGACCCCGCTGTCGTACACCATGACCGACGTCCTGGCCGTGCCGCTGCTCGTGCTGCTCACGGTCTTCGGGCTGCTGGTCGTGACGGCCACCCCGGTCAACGCCATCCCGCAGCGGCTGCGGCTGCTCGGGGTGCGGCTCGGGCTCGTCCGGGACCCGGTGGCCGGGGAATTCACCGACGACGAGCGGTACGAGGAGCAGTGGCGCGAGGCGCTGCCCGCCGCGCCGCGCAGACGCGGCCCGGCGCCGCAGGCGTACGACCCCGGCGCCGCCGAGCAGGAGGCGCTCACCCGGCGCCGCGGCCGTCCCCGGCGTCCGGCCGTGTCCCAGCCCGGCACGGACCGGCCGAGGGACGCCGTGGACATCGCCGCGGCGGCCGCCGCCGACCTCGACGGGGCCGTCCTGCACGGCATGCCGCCGTCGCCGGTGGTGGCCGACCTCACCCAGGGCGTACGGGCGGGCGACCGCGAGCAGGCGACGCCGGACCCGGCGCCCGCGCCGGCCGCGCGGCCCGAGCAGGAGGACGCGCGGACCGGGCGGGAGCAGACGAGGAGCGCGGTCCCCGACCTGACCAAGACCCCGCCCGCCACGCCGCGCGAGCTGCCGCCGCGCGCCGAGCAGCTCCAGTTGGCCGGCGACATCACCTACGCCCTGCCGTCCCTGGACCTCCTCACGCGCGGGGGGCCCGGCAAGGCCCGCAGCGCCGCCAACGACGCCATCGTCGAGGCGCTGACCACCGTCTTCACGGAGTTCAAGGTCGACGCCCGGGTCACCGGCTTCACGCGCGGGCCGACGGTCACCCGCTACGAGGTCGAGCTCGGCCCCGCCGTGAAGGTCGAGCGGATCACCGCGCTGACGAAGAACATCGCCTACGCCGTGGCCAGCCCGGACGTGCGGATCATCAGCCCGATCCCCGGCAAGTCCGCGGTCGGCATCGAGATCCCGAACACCGACCGGGAGATGGTCAACCTCGGCGATGTGCTGCGCCTGGCGGAGTCCGCCGAGGACGACGACCCGATGCTGGTCGCCTTCGGCAAGGACGTCGAGGGCGGCTACGTCATGCACTCGCTGGCCAAGATGCCCCACATGCTGGTCGCGGGCGCCACCGGCTCCGGAAAGTCGTCCTGCATCAACTGTCTGATCACGTCGGTCATGATGCGGGCGACCCCGGAGGACGTCCGGATGATCCTCGTCGACCCCAAGCGCGTGGAGCTGACCGCCTACGAGGGCATCCCGCACCTGATCACGCCGATCATCACCAACCCCAAGCGGGCCGCCGAGGCGCTCCAGTGGGTCGTACGCGAGATGGACCTGCGCTACGACGACCTGGCCGCCTACGGCTACCGGCACATCGACGACTTCAACCGCGCGGTGCGCGAGGGGAAGGTCAAGCCGCCGGAGGGCAGCGAGCGGGAGCTCCAGCCGTACCCGTACCTGCTGGTCATCGTGGACGAGCTGGCGGACCTGATGATGGTCGCGCCGCGGGACGTCGAGGACGCCATCGTGCGGATCACGCAGCTCGCGCGCGCGGCCGGCATCCACCTGGTGCTGGCCACGCAGCGCCCGTCCGTCGACGTCGTCACCGGCCTGATCAAGGCCAACGTGCCCTCGCGCCTCGCCTTCGCCACCTCCTCGCTGGCGGACTCGCGGGTCATCCTCGACCAGCCCGGCGCCGAGAAGCTGATCGGCAAGGGCGACGGGCTGTTCCTGCCGATGGGCGCGAACAAGCCGGTGCGCATGCAGGGCGCCTTCGTGACCGAGGAGGAGGTCGCGGCCGTCGTCCGGCACTGCAAGGAGCAGATGACGCCCGTCTTCCGGGACGACGTCGTGGTCGGCGGCAAGCAGAAGAAGGAGATCGACGAGGACATCGGCGACGACCTCGACCTGCTGTGCCAGGCCGCGGAGCTGGTGGTCTCCACGCAGTTCGGGTCGACGTCCATGCTCCAGCGCAAGCTGCGGGTCGGCTTCGCCAAGGCGGGGCGGCTGATGGACCTGATGGAGTCGCGGAACATCGTCGGACCGAGCGAGGGTTCGAAGGCACGTGACGTTCTCGTGAAACCCGACGAGCTCGATGGCGTGCTCGCGCTGCTGCGGGGGGAGTCTGAAGGGTAGGGAAAACGGGGCCGTGGGTCGCCTCACGAGGCGGCGTACGGCCATCCGGTGCCGGATCGTGACCCGTCCGAGGGGATCGTGGGGCAACCGTTTTCCCGCGGTGTACGTCAAGTTGAGGGAAGCGACGCACAGGTAGTCCAGGGTCGGGATGCCGGGCCATTCCGATGGCGTACAAAGTCCCGCCGCCCGGTTGCCCCACCCGTTTGCACCCCCCCTAGACTGAACGTCCAGCACAGGCGGCTATACGCTCGAAAGGCGCCCCCGTGTCCATCGGCAACTCCCCTGAAGACGAGCGTCCGTTCGAAGACGTTTCCGAGGAAGCCCGCCCCTCCATCGGCCGCGCCCTGCAGCAGGCGCGCATCGCCGCCGGGATGACCGTCGACGACATCAGTACCGCCACCCGGGTCCGTATCGCCATCGTGCACGCCATCGAGGCGGACGATTTCACCTCCTGCGGCGGTGACGTCTACGCCCGCGGCCACGTCCGGACGCTGGCCAGGGCCGTGGGCCTCGATCCGGAACCGCTGATCGCCCAGTACGACGCCGACCACGGGGGGCGTCCGGCGCCGACCCCGGCGGCGCCGCTGTTCGAAGCGGAACGCATCCGGCCGGAGCGGCGCGGGCCGAACTGGACCGCGGCCATGGTCGCCGCGATCGTCGTGGTGATCGCCTTCGTCGGGTTCACGATGGCCAAGGGCGGCGACGAGGGCGGTACGGCGTCGGTGGCCGAGGGCGCCACGCCCGCGCCCGGGACCTCCGCCCCGGCCGTCCCGGGGACGAAGAAGCCCGCCGACCCCAAGCCGGACCCGACCGACAGCGCCATCGCCGCCGCACCCCAGGACAAGGTGACGGTGCAGGTGAGCGCCCCCGACGGCCGGAGCTGGATCTCCGCCAAGGACCACAACGGGCAGATCCTCTTCGACGGCCTCCTCGAGCAGGGCGAGTCCAGGACCTTCCAGGACAGCTCGCGCATCGACCTCGTCCTCGGGGACGCCGGCGCCATCCGGCTGCACGTCAACGGCAAGGAGATCCAGGACGATTTCCGGCCCGGCGCCGTGGAGCGGCTGACGTACACCAAGGGCGACCCCGAGGTCGGATAAACGGCCCGAAGGGTCGAGCGGGCACGGGGCCGGCCAAGATCGGCCAACCCCGTCGACGTGGGCCGTCAGCGGGACGAAGTAGTCTTGAGCCCATGCCTGAACGCCGTACCGTCGCACTGGTCACCCTTGGCTGCGCCCGTAACGAGGTCGACTCCGAGGAGCTCGCAGGCCGTTTGGAGGCGGACGGCTGGCAGCTCGTGGAGGACGCCGCCGACGCGGACGTCGCCGTCGTGAACACGTGCGGCTTCGTCGAGGCCGCCAAGAAGGACTCCGTGGACGCCCTGCTGGAGGCCAACGACCTCAAGGGTCACGGCAGAACGCAGGCCGTCGTGGCCGTGGGCTGCATGGCCGAGCGGTACGGCAAGGAGCTCGCCGAGGCCCTGCCCGAGGCCGACGGCGTCCTCGGCTTCGACGACTACACCGACATCTCCGACCGCCTCCAGACCATCCTGAGCGGCGGGAGCCACGCCGCGCACACCCCGCGCGACCGGCGCAAGCTGCTGCCGATCAGCCCCGTCGAGCGGCAGGCCGTCTCCGAGGAGGTGGCCCTGCCCGGCCACGGCGCCCCCGAGGACCTGCCGGACGGGCTCGCGCCGGCCTCGGGGCCCCGCGCGCCGCTCCGCCGCCGCCTGGACGGCTCCCCCGTGGCCTCGGTGAAGCTGGCCTCCGGCTGCGACCGGCGCTGCTCGTTCTGCGCCATCCCCTCCTTCCGCGGCTCCTTCATCTCCCGCCGCCCGAGCGACGTGCTCAACGAGACGCGGTGGCTGGCCGAGCAGGGGGTGAAGGAGATCATGCTGGTCTCCGAGAACAACACCTCCTACGGCAAGGACCTCGGCGACATCCGGCTGCTGGAGGCGCTGCTGCCGGAGCTGGCGGAGGTCGACGGCATCGAGCGGGTGCGCGTCAGCTACCTCCAGCCGGCCGAGATGCGCCCGGGCCTGATCGACGTCCTGACCTCGACGCCGAAGGTCGCCCCGTACTTCGACCTGTCCTTCCAGCACTCCGCGCCCGGCGTGCTGCGGGCGATGCGCCGCTTCGGGGACACCGACCGCTTCCTGGAGCTGCTCGACACCATCCGCAGCAAGGCCCCCGAGGCCGGTGTGCGCTCCAACTTCATCGTGGGCTTCCCCGGCGAGTCCGAGGCCGACCTCGCCGAGCTGGAGCGCTTCCTGAACCATGCCCGGCTGGACGCCATCGG
The DNA here is from genome assembly GCF_011008945.1 of Streptomyces harenosi. Lineage (GTDB taxonomy): Bacteria > Actinomycetota > Actinomycetes > Streptomycetales > Streptomycetaceae > Streptomyces > Streptomyces harenosi. The sequence continues at coordinate 16,167 of NZ_WYCT01000043.1, read as the reverse complement.
CGTCTTCGGCTACTCCGACGAGGAGGGCACGGAGGCGGCGACGTACGACGGCAAGCTCGATCAGGAGGTCGTCGACGAGCGGCTGGCACGGGTGTCCCGCCTGGCCGAGGAGCTCGTCTCGCAGCGGGCCGAGGAGCGGGTGGGCGAGACCGTGCGGGTGCTCGTGGAGTTCGTGGACGACGAGGACGGCGTGTACGGGCGCGCGGCGCACCAGGCGCCCGAGACGGACGGCCAGGTGCTGCTCACGAGCGGCGAAGGTTTGAGCGCCGGTCTTATGGTCGACGCGAAGGTGGTCGGTACGGAAGGTGTCGACCTCGTGGCCGAGCCGCTGCGGGGCTCGCTCGCGTGGAGTGAGGAGGCGGGCAGATGACCGGAATCCCGGCGTCCGCGGCGGGAGGCGCCTCCGGCGGGCGGGGGACCGGTGCGCGGGCCCTGCCCGGCGCCGCCCCGGCGGGGCCGGTGGCCGGACCCGCGGTCCCGGGCGGGGTCGCGGCCCGGGAGGCCGGTGACCGGGCTTTCGGCGGCGGCGCGTCCCCGGCGGACGGCCCCGGCGTGCCGGAGGCCGGTGCGGCGTCCGGGGCCGGTGACGGACCGGGCGCCGGGAGCGGCCGCACCTCCGGTGCCGGGGGTGACGAGGATCTCGCGGTGCACGTCCCCGGTCCCGACGGGGGTGCCGTGCCCGCGGACGCGGGGACGCCGGGCGGCGCGAGGACGGCGCGGGGCGGAAAGCTGGCGGCGGCCGCCGTCAACCAGGCCAGTGTCTGGAACGTCGCCAATCTGCTGACGATGCTCCGGCTGGTCCTCGTACCGGCGTTCGTCGCCCTGATGCTCGCCGACGGCGGGTACGACCCGGCGTGGCGGGCCTTCGCCTGGGCGGCCTTCGCCACCGCCATGATCACCGACCTGTTCGACGGGCACCTGGCCCGCACGTACAACCTGGTCACGGACTTCGGGAAGATCGCCGATCCCATCGCCGACAAGGCGATCATGGGGGCGGCGCTGATCTGTCTGTCGGCCCTGGGCGACCTGCCGTGGTGGGTGACGGCCGTCATCCTGGGCCGGGAGCTGGGCATCACCCTGCTGCGGTTCCTCGTCATCCGCTACGGGGTCATCCCCGCCAGCCGCGGAGGCAAGCTGAAGACCCTCACCCAGGGGGTGGCGGTCGGGATGTACGTGCTGGCGCTGACGGGACCGCTGGCGACGCTCCGCTTCTGGGTGATGGCGGCGGCGGTCGTCCTGACCGTCGTGACCGGGCTGGACTACGTCAGACAGGCCATCGTGCTGCGCCGACGGGGAATCGCCGAGCGCAGGGCGGCGTTGAAGGAGACGGAAGCTTGAGTTCCCCGGCCGCCGAGGTGGTGCGACTCCTCACGCTGGGGGGTGGGACCCTCGCGGTCGCCGAGTCGCTGACCGGCGGGCTGGTGGCGGCGGAGATCACCTCCGTCCCCGGGGCCTCGAAGGTCTTCCGGGGATCGGTCACCGCCTACGCCACCGAGCTGAAGCACCGGCTGCTCGGCGTGGACGCGGCCCTGCTGGCCGCGCGAGGAGCGGTGGACCCCGAGGTCGCGGCCCAGATGGCAGCCGGCGTGCGGGAGGCACTCGGCGCCGACTGGGGCATCGCCACCACCGGTGTCGCCGGTCCCGACCCGCAGGACGGACAGCCGGTCGGAACGGTGTTCGTGGCGGTGGAGGGGCCCTCGAGGATCGCTGGGGATTCCGCCCGGGGCGGAAAAGTGGAGGCGCTGCGGTTGAACGGCGACCGCGCGGAAATTCGTATGGAGAGTGTACGGAGCGTGCTCGGACTCCTGCTGAAGGAGCTCACGGGCGAACAGACCGGGAATGAGCGGGCACAGGATACGGAACGGAACGGGGGGTTTTGATGTTTGCAGCCCTGAGTGAACACGACATCGCTCCCCGCACGGCCGCGGCGCGAGGCGGTACGGTGGGGCGAGAAGGATGCGGCTACGCGGTCCGAGGAGGGAGCCACCGATGATTCTGCTCCGTCGCCTGCTGGGTGACGTGCTGCGTCGGCAGCGCCAGCGCCAGGGCCGTACTCTGCGCGAAGTCTCCTCGTCCGCCCGAGTCTCACTCGGCTATCTCTCCGAGGTGGAGCGGGGGCAGAAGGAGGCTTCCTCCGAGCTGCTCGCCGCCATCTGCGACGCGCTGGACGTACGGATGTCCGAGCTCATGCGGGAAGTGAGCGATGAACTCGCCCTCGCCGAGCTGGCCCAGTCTGCTGCTGCCACCCCCAGTGAGTCCGTCCCCGCGCCGGTTCGTCCGATGCTGGGCTCCGTGTCGGTGACCGGCGTGCCACCGGAACGGGTGACCATCAAGGCGCCCGCCGAGGCGGTGGACGTCGTCGCCGCCTGAGCGGGGCGCCACGGGCGAACACCGCGTTCGCCGGGCGCGACCGGTCTGGGAGCAGGCCGAGAACGAAGTACGGGGCCCCGGCCGGGGCCGCTCCGGGAGTTCCGGAGGGGCGCGGCCGGGGTTTTCGTATGCGCGGCAGCCGCGGACAGCGGGCGGCCGGCCGGCACGCGCCACCGGGGCGGGGCCCGGCACGGCCGGATGAGCCTGATGACCGTGGGTGAGCGGACGCTCCCGGTGCGTTTGCCGGGGTGCGGCGCTGCGGTCATCGTGGAGGGACGTGGCGGGGGTGAGCCTGCGGAGGTGCCGATGTACGTCGTGAAGAGCCCGCTGTCCGACGCCAGCCTGCAGACGGTGTCCGAGGCGCTGCAGGGCGCCCTGGTGGACCTGGTCGACCTCGGCCTGGTGGCGAAGCAGATCCACTGGAACGTGGTCGGGCCGCGCTTCCGTTCCGTACATCTGCAGCTGGACGAGGTCGTGGCCACCGCCCGGACGCACTCCGACACGGTGGCGGAGCGCGCGGCGGCACTGGGCGTGCCGCCGGACGGCCGTGCCGCGACGGTCGCCGTCGGCAGCGGCATCGGGGTCACCCCGGAGGGGTGGGTCGACGACGCCGCGGCGGTCCGGGCCCTCGTGGACGCGCTGGGCGCGGTGATCGTGCGGATGCGGGAGCGGATCGCCGTCACCGGGGAGCCGGACCCCGTCAGCCAGGACCTCTTCATCCGGATCACGGCGGACCTGGAGAAGCACCACTGGATGTTCCAGGCCGAGAACGGCTGACGCCGTTTCCGGCCCGGAAGCGGGCGGCCGGCGTCGGGCTGGAGGTGGTGGGCCGTGACAGGGCGGACCGTGCGCCGGGGCGTCGTACTGGGGCTGGGCGCGCTGTGGTGGTGGGCCGTGCTGAGGCTCGCCGTGGCGCCCGGAGCGGGGGTGCTGGAAGCGGCGGTCGCCGCCGGGGGGTGGGGGCTGAGCGTGCTGCCGGTGCACTGCGCCCACCAGGAGCGGGCGGCGGGCGCCGTCGCGGCGGGGCGATGGAAACGGGCGTGGCGGGCCGTGGTGGCCGTGCCGGGCGCGTCACGGAAAGGACAGCGACGATGACCGTCACCAGCGTGGACCAGGATGCCGACAACCTGACCCTGACCCTGGTCGCCGACTTCGCCGCCCCGGTCGAACGGGTGTGGCAGATGTGGGCCGACCCGCGCCTGCTGGAGCGGTGGTGGGGACCGCCGGACTACCCGGCGACGGTGGAGGAGCACGACCTGACGCCGGGTGGCGGCGTCGCCTACTTCATGACCGGCCCCGAGGGCGAGCAGTACCGCGGGTGGTGGCGGATCACGTCCGTCAGTCCTCCGGCGTCCCTGGAGTTCGTCGACGGTTTCGCCGATCAGGACGGGCAGCCGAAGGAGGACATGCCGGTCACCACGGCACGGGTGCGGCTCAGCGCCCACGACGGGGGCACGCGGATGGAGCTGCGCTCGAGCTTCGACTCCCGGGAGCAGATGGAGCGGCTGGTGGACATGGGCATGGTCGAGGGCCTGCGGCAGTCGGTCGGCCAGATCGACGCCCTGCTCACCGGCTGATCCCGCTCAGCGCGCCCGGGACCGGCCGTGCGGTGCCGGGGCGGGGCCCCGCTGGCAGACGGGGCACCAGTACGTGGGGCGCTCGCGGGAGCCGTCGCCCTGGTCGGCGACGCGGACGGAGGTGTGGCAGCGCAGGCACGGCCGGGGCGCGCGGCCGTAGACGAACAGGTCCTGGCCGCGCCGGCCCGTCGTCGCGCGGACCGGGCGGTCGCGGTTGGCCTCCAGCAGTCCCTTGGCGAGCGCGGGGAGCTTGCCGGCGCGCTCGGCGGGCAGGTCGCCGACGGGCAGCCAGGGGGTGACACCGAGCAGGAAGCACAGCTCGCACTTGTAGACATTGCCGATGCCGGCGAGGTTGCGCTGGTCGAGCAGGGCCTCGCCCAGCGGGCGCGCCGGGTCGGCGAGCAGGTTCGCCAGCGCCTGGGCGGGATCCCAGTCCGGGCCCAGGAGATCCGGGCCGAGGTGGCCGACGACGCGGTGTTCGTCGGCCGTGCGCAGGAGCTCCAGGACGGGCAGGCGGTAGCCGACGGCCGTACGGTCGGCGGCGGCGAGCACCGCGCGGATCTGGTGGGCGGGACCGCCGCTCCAGCGCCGGCCTGCGGCGAACACCTTCCAGGCACCGTCCATCCGCAGGTGGGAGTGGAGCGTCAGGCCGCCTTCGATCCGGGTGAGCAGGTGCTTGCCGCGCGAGACGACGTCCAGCACCCTGCGGCCGGCCAGGTCGACGGTGGCGTACCGGGGCACCCGGAAGTCGCTGCGGATCAGCACCTCGCCCGCGAGGGCGTCGTGCAGCCGCCGCGCGGTCTGCCAGACCGTGTCTCCTTCGGGCATGGGTCCAGGGTGACACGGCGGCGGAACCCGGCGGCGTCCCGCCCGCGGAAGGCCGCCCGATGCGCGGCGGGGAGGGCGCAGACCGTCCCGGTGGGGGCGGGCGCGGGAACCCGGGCCCGGCGCGGCGGGCGCGCCCGGGCGGCCGGTGCGCGCGGACGGGGGCGCGCCCGGCCCGTGGTTGCCGCGACCGTGCGTGCCACGTCAGGCCCGCAGGCGCAGGCCGCGCGGGGTGGCGACGAAACCGGCTGCCTCCAGGAGGGCGCCGAACGGAGAGGTCAGCGCGGCGGCGCCGTTGACGCGTTCCACCGTCACCGTGCCGAGGGCACCCTCGCGGGCGGCCGTCGCGAGCGCCTCCACGGCCGCGTGCAGACGGGGGTCGCGGGCCTCCTCACCGTCCGGGACGGAGGGCCACGCCAGCAGGGTCTTGCCGCCGCGCTCCATGTACAGCGTCAGCTCGCCGTCGACGAGCACCACCAGCGAACCCGCCTTGCGGCCGGGCTTGTGGCTCGCCCCGGCCGGGGGCTCCGGCCAGGGGAGGGCGGCGCCGTAGGCGTTGGCCGGGTCGGCGGCGGCCAGGACCACCGCTCGGGAGGCGGGGGAGGACCGGCCGCCGGGCCGGCGGTGGGGGTGAGTGGTCCACGGGGCGCCCGGCGCGTCGCGCCCGGCGCCGCCGCGAGGGCCGCCGGCCCCCGGGGCGTCGTAGTCGTGCGGGGAGACGTAGTCGCCGGGGAGGAGGCGATCGGGGGCGCCGGGCCCGCCGGGGGGCTCGGGAGTGAGCCAGTCCGGTGTGTCGTCGCTGCCGGGGAACTCCCAGGCCGGGGAGGTGCCGGGCGGGGCCTGGTCCAGCGGGCCGCCGTCCGGGAAGCCGGGGCCGGGCAGGGCCTCGCCGCGTTCCCGGGCGTTGGCCACGGCGCGCAGCCGGTCGACGGCGCCGTCCATGGCGAACTGGGCGGCGCCGAGCCCTTCGACGACGTAACCGCGCCGGGCCTGGCCGCTCTCCTCGAACACCGACAGGACGCGGTACGTCGCCGAGAAGCCGCCCTCGACACCCTCGGCCGCGACGGCGCCCCGCGTCACCACGCCGTGCCGGTCCAGCAGGGTGCGGGTCAGGGCGTGGGCGCGCACGGTGGTGTCTGCCTCCCGGGCGGGGAGCAGGGACCAGCGGCCGGCCACGGTCGGGGGGCCGCTGCGGGAGGCGGTGCGGGCGGCGGCCGTCAGGGAGCCGTAACGTCCTCGCGGCACCGTGCGCCGGGCGCGGTGGGCCGTGGAACCCGCGGTGCGGCCCGAGCCCAGCAGGGAGCGCAGGGGGGCGAGGGTGTCATTGGTCAGCCGTCCCGACCAGGCCAGGTCCCACAGGGCGTCGGCGAGCTGGGGGTCGGTGACGTCGGGATGGGTGGTGGCGCGCACCTGGTCGGCGATCTGGCGGAAGAACAGGCCGTAGCCGCCGGAGAGGGTGTCGAGGACCGACTGGTGGAGGGCGGTGAGCTCCAGCGGGTGCGGGGGCGGCAGGAGCAGCGGGGCCGCGTCCGCCAGGTAGAGGGAGACCCAGCCGTCCTTGCCGGGGAGCGAGCCCGCCCCGGCCCACACCACCTCGCCCGCGGCGGTCAGCTCGTCCAGCATCGCGGGGGTGTAGTGCGCCACCCGGGACGGCAGGACCAGCTTCTCCAGGGCGGACGCGGGCACGGCGGCGCCCTGCAACTGCTCGATGGCGCGCACCAGGCCGTCGACGCCGCGCAGCGCGTGTCCCTTGCCGATGTGCTGCCACTGCGGCAGGAACTGGGCGAGCGCGGCCGGGGGCACCGGTTCCAGTTCGTGCCGCAGCGCGGCCAGGGAGCGGCGGCGCAGCCTGCGCAGCACGGTCGCGTCGCACCACTCCTGACCGATGCCGGCCGGATGGAACTCGCCCTGGACGAGCCTGCCCGTGGCCGCCAGCCGTTGCAGGGCGCCCTCGGTGACGGCCACCCCCAGGCCGAAGCGGGAGGCCGCGGTGACCGACGTGAAGGGGCCGTGGGTGCGGGCGTAACGGGCGAGGAGGTCGCCGAGCGGGTCCTTGACCGGCTCGGTGAACGCCTCCGGGACGCCGACCGGCAGCGCCGTGCCCAGCGCGTCCCGCAGCCGGCCCGCGTCCTCGACGGCCGCCCAGTGGTCCGCTGCCGCGATACGGACCCGGATCGCCCGGCGGGCGGCGGCCAGCTCCTCGGCCCACCCCGGCTCGGCGCCCCGCTCGGCCAGCTCGGCGTCGGTCAGCGGCCCGAGCACCCGCAGCACGTCCGCGACGCCCTCCACGTCCTTCACCCGGCGGTCCTCGGTGAGCCACTGCAGCTCCCGTTCGAGCTCGGTCAGCACCTCGGCGTCGAGCAGCTCGCGCAGCTCCGCCTGGCCCAGCAACTCGGCCAGCAGCCGCGAGTCCAGGGAGAGGGCGGCGGCGCGCCGCTCGGCGAGCGGTGAGTCGCCCTCGTAGAGGAACTGGGCGACGTATCCGAAGAGGAGGGAGCGGGCGAACGGGGAGGGTTCCGGTGTGGTGACCTCCACCAGGCGGACCCTGCGGGACTCCAGGTCGCCCATCAGCTCCACCAGGCCGGGGACGTCGAAGACGTCCTGGAGGCACTCGCGGACCGCCTCCAGGACGATCGGGAACGAGCCGTACTCGCTGGCCACTTCGAGTAGCTGGGCGGCGCGCTGGCGCTGCTGCCACAGCGGGGTGCGCTTGCCGGGGTTGCGGCGCGGCAGCAGCAGCGCGCGGGCGGCGCACTCCCGGAAGCGGGAGGCGAACAGGGCCGAGCCGCCCACCTGGTCGGTGACGATCCGGTCGACCTCGCCCTTGTCGAAGACGACGTCGGCCGCGCCCACGGGCGCCTGGTCCGCGTCGTACTCCGTACCGGTCCGGGCCGGCTCCTGGTCGAGCAGGTCCAGGCCCATGAGATCGGCGTCCGGCAGCCGCAGCACGATGCCGTCGTCGGCGTGCATGACCTGCGCGTCCATCCCGTAGCGCTCGGACAGACGGGCGCCCAGGGCCAGTGCCCAGGGAGCGTGGACCTGGGCGCCGAACGGGGAGTGCACCACGACCCGCCAGTCGCCCAGTTCGTCGCGGAACCGCTCCACGACGATCGTCCGGTCGTCCGGGACGTGACCGCACGCCTCGCGCTGTTCGTCCAGGTAGGACAGCACGTTGTCCGCGGCCCACGCGTCGAGGCCCGCGGTGAGCAGACGCCGGCGGGCCGCGTCCTGGGGCAGGGAGCCGACCTCGCGCAGGAACGCGCCCAGGGCGCGGCCCAGCTCCAGCGGGCGGCCCAGCTGGTCGCCCTTCCAGAACGGCAGCCGCCCGGGGACGCCGGGGGCCGGGGAGACGAGGACGCGGTCGCGCGTGATGTCCTCGATGCGCCAGGAGCTGGTGCCCAGGGTGAAGACGTCCCCCACGCGGGACTCGTACACCATCTCTTCGTCGAGCTCGCCGACCCGGCCGCCGCCCTTCTTGGGGTCGGCGCCGGCGAGGAAGACGCCGAAGAGTCCCCGGTCGGGGATCGTGCCCCCGGAGGTGACGGCCAGGCGCTGCGCGCCCGGGCGGCCGGTGACCGTGCCGGCGACGCGGTCCCACACCACGCGCGGGCGCAGCTCGGCGAAGGCGTCGGACGGGTAGCGGCCGGCCAGCATGTCCAGGACGGCGGTGAAGGCCGACTCGGGGAGCGAGGCGAAGGGGGCGGCGCGGCGCACCGTGGCGAGCAGGTCGTCGACCTGCCAGGTGTCCAGCGCCGTCATCGCGACGAGCTGCTGCGCCAGGACGTCCAGGGGGTTGGCGGGGATCTTCAGGGACTCGATGGCGCCGGAGCGCATCCGCTCGGTGACCACGGCCGCCTGGACGAGGTCGCCGCGGTACTTGGGGAAGACCACGCCCGTGGAGACCGCGCCGACCTGGTGTCCGGCCCGCCCGACGCGCTGCAGGCCGGAGGCGACCGAGGGCGGGGACTCGACCTGCACGACGAGGTCGACCGCGCCCATGTCGATGCCCAGCTCCAGGCTGGAGGTGGCGACCACGGCGGGCAGCCGGCCCGCCTTCAGGTCCTCCTCGACGAGGGCACGCTGCTCCTTGGAGACCGAGCCGTGATGGGCGCGGGCGATGACCGCGGGCGCGCCCTGCGCCGCTCCGGAGCCCCCCATCAGCTCGGCGGGGGCGTGGTGCTCGCCGAGGGGTTCGCCGGTGGCCCGTTCGTAGGCGATCTCGTTGAGCCGGTTGCAGAGGCGCTCGGCGAGGCGGCGGGAGTTCGCGAACACGATCGTGGAGCGGTGGGACTGGACGAGGTCCGTGATCCGCTCCTCCACGTGCGGCCAGATCGAGGGGCGTTCCGCTCCCTCGCCGTTGTCGGCGGCGGGCGAGCCGCCCAGCTCGCCGAGGTCCTCGACCGGGACGACGACGGACAGGTCGAACTCCTTGCCGGACTCCGGCTGGACGACCTCCACCGTGCGGCGGGGGGAGAGGAAGCGGGCGACCTCGTCGACCGGGCGGACCGTCGCCGACAGGCCGATGCGGCGGGCCGGACGGGGAAGCAGCTCGTCGAGGCGCTCCAGGGAGAGGGCCAGATGGGCGCCGCGCTTGGTGCCGGCCACGGCGTGGACCTCGTCGAGGATGACCGTCTCCACGCCGGTCAGCGCCTCACGCGTGGCCGAGGTCAGCATCAGGAACAGCGACTCCGGCGTCGTGATCAGGATGTCCGGCGGGCGGGTGGACAGGGCACGGCGCTCGGCGGCCGGGGTGTCGCCGGAGCGGATGCCGACCCTGACCTCGGGCTCGGGCAGGCCCAGGCGGACGGCCTCGTGGCGGATCCCGGTCAGGGGACTGCGGAGGTTGCGCTCGACGTCGACGGCGAGCGCCTTCAGGGGCGACACGTACAGGACCCGGCAGCGCTTCTTCGGGTCGGCGGGAGGGGGCGTGGAGGCCAGTTGGTCCAGCGCGGCGAGGAAGGCGGCGAGGGTCTTCCCGGAGCCGGTGGGGGCCACCACCAGCACGTCCGAGCCCTCCCGGATGGCCCGCCACGCGCCGGCCTGGGCGGCGGTGGGCGCGGAGAAGGCGCCCGAGAACCAGCCGCGGGTCGCGGGGGAGAAGCCGTCCAGGGCTCGGTGTGCGGAGCTGACCATGCGTCCATCGTGCACCCGGGGACTGACAATCGGGCTGAGCTGGGCGGATGCCGTGCGGGGGCGATCTGTGGCGGCGCTCACCCCGGCCCGGGCGCTCGCTCCGGTCCGGGCGCTCGCCCGGACCCGGGCGCGTGCGCCGGTCCGGATGCGGGGGCCCGGGGGCGCGGGACGGCCGCGGCGGCGGCTGACGGAACGGTCGGCGGGGCGGGCGGGACGGTCAGTCGACCGGGCGGCCGTACGCCGTGAGGGTGAGCAAGGCCTCCAGCGTGACCAGGGGACGTGCCTCCAGGGCCGGGGCCGGGGCCCACTGACGCCAGCGGACGGGCCAGCCGCCGTCCTCCTGCTGGGCGGCGGCGAGGAAGTCCAGGGAACGCGCCATCTCGTCGTCGGTGAACCACGCGCGCGCCAGGGAGGCGGGCGTGCGGGCGTAGTCGTGGGGGAAGTGGTGCTCCCCGGGGGCGTAGCCGGGGGAGACCGGGTACCGGTCGGGCCGGTCCGGCTCCAGCACGGCGAGACGCTGCTCGCGGACCAGCCGGCCCAGGCGGTCGGCGGCGGCCTCGGCGCGGGGACGGTCGGGCGCGCGGTCCAGGAAGGCGAGGGCCGCCTCCACCTCGTAGGGATGGGTCGTCCCCAGCGACTCGACCCGCTGCCAGCAGAAGTCGGTGGCCCGGAAGAGCCAGGCGTGCCACACCTCGTTGCGGTGCAGCAGGCCCACCACCGGGCCGGTGGCCAGCAGGTCGCCCGGCGGGTCGTCCACGACGGGGACGAAGGGAGCCGCCGGATAGCCGCGCTGGCTCGGGTGGACGGCCGGAAGCGCCCCGTCCGCGGTGGAGACGGCGGTCAGGTAGCGGCAGACGCGCTCCGCCCGGGGCCCGCCGCACCGCCCGAGGGCGTCCAGGACGCGCAGGGCGCGCGCGGTGTGCAGGGGCTGGCTGACCGGGCCCCGCAGATCGGGCTCCAGCGCGTGGCCGTACCCGCCGTCCTCGTTGCGGTAGGCGTCCAGCGCCGTCTCCACCGGACCGGCGCCGCCGTCCCGGAAGTGGTGAGCGAACAGGCGCTGCTCCAGTACGCGCGCGGTGAGCCAGACGAAACGTTCGGCGCGGGCGAGCGGGGAGCGCGCCGGGGGGAGTGCGGAAGGTCCGGTTTCGGCCATGCCTCCGACCGTAGGGGGGAAAGCGGTCCCGGCGGGCAGGCCGGGCGCCGACCCACTCCCATGGGCGGGATACTTGAGTCATGCGGTTGACGGTCTTCTGGCAGCGGATGGCGGACCACTTCGGTCCCGGCTACGCCGACACCTTCGCGCGCGACCACGTGATGACGGAGCTCGGCGGGCGCACGGTGCGGCAGGCCCTGGACGCCGGCTGGGACGCCAAGGACGTGTGGCGCGTGGTGTGCACCGTCATGAACGTGCCACAGGACAAGCGCTGATCGGTCACGAAGATCGCATGACGGCGGTGCGTTGTCGGCGGCGTGGGCCAGACTTGATCCGTGGCACCCACTGACGAGAGCGCGACCCCGCCCACGCCGCCCGCCCGGCACCCCGAGCCCGGCGGCCGCATGCCGCGGTGGCTGCCGCGCGCCATGGTGCTGGCCCTCGCGCTCTATGCCGTCTTCCAGCTCGGAAGCTGGGCCTTTCACCAGCTCATCGGCCTGCTGATCAACATCCTCATCGCTTTCTTCCTGGCCCTGGCCGTCGAGCCGGCGGTGAGCTGGATGGCCGCGCGCGGGATGCGCCGGGGGCTGGCCACCGGACTCGTCTTCCTCGCCGTGATGATCGTCGCGGCGGGGTTCGTGACCCTGCTCGGCTCCATGCTCGCGGGGCAGATCGTCAGAATGGTCGAGGGCTTCCCGGACTACCTCGACTCCGTCATCAACTGGGTCAACACCCATTTCCACACCGACCTGAGACGGGTGGACATCCAGGAGGGCGTGCTGCGCTCCGACTGGCTGCGCAACTACGTGCAGAACAGCGCCACCGGTGTCCTGGACGTGTCCGCGCAGGTCCTCGGCGGTCTCTTCCAGCTTCTGACGATCACGCTGTTCTCGTTCTACTTCGCCGCGGACGGCCCCCGGCTGCGGCGCGCGCTCTGCTCCGTCCTGCCGCCCGCCCGGCAGGCCGAGGTGCTGCGCGCGTGGGAGATCGCGGTGGACAAGACCGGCGGCTATCTCTACTCGCGCGGTCTGATGGCGCTGGTCTCCGGCATCGCCCACTACATCCTGCTCGAGGTCCTGGGGGTGCCCTACGCGCCCGTGCTGGCCGTGTGGGTGGGTCTGGTGTCGCAGTTCATCCCCACCATCGGCACCTATCTCGCGGGCGCGCTGCCCATGCTGATCGCCTTCACGGTCGCCCCCTGGTACGCGCTGTGGGTGCTGATCTTCGTCGTGGTGTACCAGCAGTTCGAGAACTACATGCTGCAGCCCAAGCTGACGTCGAAGACCGTGGACATCCATCCCGCGGTCGCCTTCGGCTCGGTCGTCGCGGGCACCGCCCTGCTCGGTGCCGTCGGCGCGCTGATAGCCATCCCCGCGGTCGCCACCCTCCAGGCGTTCCTCGGCGCCTATGTGAAGCGGTACGACGTCACCGACGATCCCCGCGTCCAGGGGCACCGCAGGAGCCGGCCCGGGCCGGGGCTGCTCGCGCGGGCGCGGCGGCTGTGGGACGGGCGGACGGGCGCCGAGGGTGGTCCGCCGAAGGGACAGGGGCCCGGGGAGGGCTCCTCCTGAGGCGTGGCCGTCTCCGGTCCCCGGCTCTTCGCCGGTTCGCCGCCGGGCGGCTCCCGCCGTGAGGCCGCAGCGGGAGCCAGGGGAGGCTCCCCCGGTGAAGCTGCGGCGACCGCCAGGGGCTCCCGCCGTGACCCGCGGCGGCCGCCAGGGGGCTCCCGCCCCTGAAGCCGCAGCGCCTCAGGGGCGGGGTGCCGCCGCGGGGGCGGTCGTAACCTCGGAGGTGAGGCGTGGCACGCTTGACACAAAAATCGAACATGCATTCTTATGAAGGCTCCGGCACGTGTGCACGATGGGTGCTTCGTCTGGTTTCGGGCGGGAAAGTACCCACGTTATCCACAGCCCGGACCCGCGTCGGGGCGCATTGTCAGTGGCAGGCGTTAGCGTCTTTGACGTGAAGCGATCGACTCAAGCAAATCGGGTGGAACCCATGGCAGGAACCGACCGCGAGAAGGCCCTGGACGCCGCGCTCGCACAGATTGAACGGCAATTCGGCAAGGGCGCCGTCATGCGCATGGGCGAGCGGTCGAAGGAGCCCATCGAGGTCATCCCGACCGGGTCGACCGCGCTCGACGTGGCCCTCGGCGTCGGCGGTCTGCCGCGCGGCCGTGTGGTGGAGATCTACGGACCGGAGTCCTCGGGCAAGACGACCCTGACCCTGCACGCGGTGGCCAACGCCCAGAAGGCCGGCGGCCAGGTCGCCTTCGTGGACGCGGAGCACGCCCTCGACCCCGAGTACGCGCGCAAGCTCGGCGTCGACATCGACAACCTGATCCTGTCCCAGCCGGACAACGGTGAGCAGGCCCTGGAGATCGTGGACATGCTGGTCCGCTCCGGTGCCCTCGACCTCATCGTCATCGACTCGGTCGCCGCGCTCGTCCCGCGCGCGGAGATCGAGGGCGAGATGGGCGACAGCCACGTCGGTCTGCAGGCCCGTCTGATGAGCCAGGCCCTGCGGAAGATCACCAGCGCGCTCAACCAGTCGAAGACCACCGCGATCTTCATCAACCAGCTCCGCGAGAAGATCGGCGTGATGTTCGGCTCGCCGGAGACCACGACCGGTGGCCGGGCGCTGAAGTTCTACGCCTCGGTGCGTATCGACATCCGCCGGATCGAGACCCTGAAGGACGGCACCGAGGCGGTCGGCAACCGCACCCGCTGCAAGGTCGTCAAGAACAAGGTGGCGCCGCCCTTCAAGCAGGCCGAGTTCGACATCCTCTACGGCCAGGGCATCAGCCGCGAGGGCGGCCTGATCGACATGGGCGTGGAGCACGGCTTCGTCCGCAAGGCCGGTGCCTGGTACACGTACGAGGGCGACCAGCTCGGCCAGGGCAAGGAGAACGCGCGCAACTTCCTGAAGGACAACCCCGACCTGGCCAACGAGATCGAGAAGAAGATCAAGGAGAAGCTGGGCGTCGGCGTGCGCCCGGAGGAGCCGGCCGCCGCGCCGGGCACGGACGCCGCGGTCTCCGCCGCAGCGGCCGACGCCGCGTCGGTGCCCGCACCGGCGACCGCCAAGGTCACCAAGTCCAAGGCCGCGGCAGCCAAGAGCTGACCCGTGACACGACGAACCGACTGGGCCGAGTACGCCTGCCCGGACGCCGCCGCGCGCGAGCGCGAGCAGGGGAGAGCGGACGGGAGTTCCGCCGGGGCGGCCGGCGACGGGTACGGCGGGCACGGCCGATACCGGCCCGCGTCCGGCGGCCGTGCGTACGGGGCGGAGGGCGCCCCGTTCCGGGCGGACGCCGCCACGGACGGCCGGTACGGCGGCGACGCGGACGGCGGTACCGCCGACGGTGACGGCCCGCCCGGCGAGGGGGGAACGCGTCGTGGCGGCGGCCGGACCCGCGGCGCGGGCGGCGGCTCCGGGCGGCGTGGCCGGCGCGGCCGCGGGGAGCCGTACGCCGAGGACGGAGGCCCCTCTTCCTCGTCGAGGGCCGAGAAGGGGGAGCCTCCGGGGGACCCGGTCGAGCAGGCACGGGCGATCTGCCTGCGCCTGCTCACCGGGACCCCGCGCACGCGGAAGCAGCTCGCCGACGCGCTGCGCAAGCGCCGGATCCCCGACGAGGCCGCCGAGGAGGTGCTGTCCCGGTTCGAGGAGGTCGGGCTGATCGACGACGGCGCCTTCGCGGACGCCTGGGTGGAGTCCCGGCACCACGGCCGCGGCCTGGCCCGGCGCGCCCTGGCCCGGGAACTGCGCACCAAGGGAGTCGACCCCACCCTCGTCGACGCCGCCGTCTCCCAGCTCGACTCCGAGCAGGAGGAGGCCACCGCGCGCGAGCTCGTCGCCCGGAAACTGCGCTCCACCCGCGGCCTGGACCGCGACAGACGGCTCCGTCGCCTCGCCGGCATGCTGGCCCGCAAGGGCTACCCCGAGGGCATGGCCCTCAAGGTCGTCCGCCAGGCACTGGAGGAGGAGGGCGAGGACACCGACTTCCTCGACGACGGCGCGTTCTGACACGGCGCGGCGAGACCGCCGCGCGGCGCCCACTCGCCGACGAGGAGCGAGGAGACCCCCGGCCCGGCCCGTGCGGGAGCGGCCACCGGCCCCGCCCCGTCGCCGTGTCCCTACGGCGGCGTCACCGGCAACCCCGCCGCCCGCCACGCCTGGAAACCCCCGGCCAGATCCGTGGCCCGGCGCAGCCCCAGGCGGTGCAGGGATTCGGCCGCCAGGCTGGAGGCGTAGCCCTCGTCGCACACGACGACGACGCGCAGGTCGTGTCCCGTGGCCTCCGGGAGGCGGTGGCTGCCCAGGGGATCGAGGCGCCACTCCAGTTCGTTGCGTTCCACGACGAGCGCTCCGGGGATCAGACCGTCCCGCTCGCGCAGGGCCGCGTAGCGGATGTCGACCAGCAGCGCCTCACCGGCTCCGGCCGCCTCGTACGCCTCCCGGGGCCCGATCCGTTCGTAACCCCGGCGCACCCGCTCCAGCAGCGCGTCGATCCCGAGGGGCCGCCCGCCGGCTCCGGCCGCCGGCCGGTCCGGCGTACCGCCGCTCACTGCCAGTCCTCCGGGCGCTCGACCTGCTCCAGGCGCAGCACCTGCCCGGTGCGGCTGTAGCGGCGGATGCGGGGCAGCGGGGGATAGTAGGCGTGGACGGAGATCGCATGCCGGGTGGGGGACTCGTTGAGCACCTCGTGCACATGATGCCGTCCGAAGGCCCGGCCCTGCCCGGCCGCCAGCCGGCGGTCCCGGTCGACCCCGGCGGTGAGTTCCAGCGAGGTCCAGCCCTCGGTGGGCAGCCGGGCGGCGAGCGAGTACTCGGTGAGTTCGCCGGAGGCGGTGACGAAGGCGCCCACGGAGTCGGCGTGGTCGTGCCAGCCGGTGCCCGAGCCCGGTGGCCAGCCGATCAGCCATGCCTCGCTGCCGCCGGGTCCTTCGAGCCGTACCCAGGTGCGGCCGTGCGGGTCGAGCGGGAGAGAGGCGATCAGCGCGGAGTCGGCGGCGGCGCGCCGGGCGAAGTCGAGGAGGCCGGCCTCCGTGGGAGGGGCGACGGCAGGGGCGGAGGATGCGGGGGCGGACACGGGTCACCGTCCTGGAG
>NZ_WYCT01000439.1 GCF_011008945.1 Streptomyces harenosi | reverse complement strand
CGTCACCGCCAGCGAATAACCCACATCCACCGCACGCGCCCCGGCCACCGACCCGGCCAGACGCCCCGCCAGCTCCCGCAACGCCTCCACCGACCGCGCCGACACCACCCACGGCACCACACCGGCCGACGGCCCTTCACCCACGGACTCCGGCCCGTCCTCCGGCTCAGGCGCCTGCTCCAGGATCACGTGCGCGTTCGTACCGCTGATACCGAAGGACGAGACACCGGCCCGGCGCGGGCGGTCCGTCTCGGGCCATTCCCGGTTCTCGGTGAGCAGTTCGACCGCGCCCGCCGTCCAGTCGACCTCCCGGGCGGGTGCGTCGACGTGCAGGGTCTTGGGCATCACCCCGTGTTCCAGGGCCAGCACCGACTTGATCACTCCGGCCACACCGGCCGCGGCCTGGGTGTGCCCGATGTTGGACTTCACCGAGCCCAGCCACAACGGCCGCTCCGGGTCCCGCTCCTGGCCGTAGGCGGCCAGCAGCGCCTGCGCCTCGATCGGGTCGCCCAGCCGCGTCCCCGTCCCGTGCGCCTCCACCAGATCCACGTCCGCCGGTGCCAGCCCCGCACTCGCCAGCGCCTGCCGGATCACCCGCCGCTGGGAGGCACCGCTCGGCGCGGTCAGCCCGTTGGAGGCGCCGTCCTGGTTCACCGCCGAGCCCCGCACCACGGCCAGGACGTCCAGTCCCCGCCGCCGCGCCTGGGACAGCCGGCACAGCGCCAGTACACCGGCGCCCTCGCCCCAGCCGGTGCCGTCCGCGCCGTCGGCGAACGCCTTGCAGCGGCCGTCGGGGGCCAGCCCGCCCTGCCGGGAGAACTCGGCGAGCATGCCGGGGGTGGCCATCACGGTCACCCCGCCGGCCAGGGCCAGGTCGCACTCGCCCTCGCGCAGGGCGCGGGCCGCCAGGTGCAGGGCGACCAGCGACGACGAGCACGCCGTGTCCACCGTCAGCGCGGGCCCCTCCAGACCCAGGGCGTAGGCGATCCGCCCGGACAGCACGCTCGGCGCCGTACCGGTCAGGACGTGTCCCTCGACGTCCGAGCTCTCGTGGAGGCGGGGACCGTACTCCGAGGGGCTGGCGCCGACGAAGACGCCGGTGCGGCTGCCGCGCAGCGCCGAGGCGTCCACCCCGGCCCGCTCCAGCGCCTCCCACGACGTCTCCAGCAGCAGCCGCTGCTGCGGGTCCATCGCCAGCGCCTCACGCGGCGAGATCCCGAAGAACCCCGCGTCGAACCCGGCCACGTCGCCGAGGAAGCCGCCCTCGGCGGGGAAGCCGCCGCCCCGGCGCCAGCCCCGGTCGACGGGCAGCGGCGAGATCGCGTCGCCCCCGGCGGCCACGAAGGCCCAGAAGTCCTCGGGGGTGTCGATGCCGCCGGGCAGCCGGCAGGCCATGCCCACCACCACGACCGGGTCGTCGGCCGCGGAGGCGTCGCCCGCCTCCGTCTCCCGGTGCTCCGCCCGCTCCCCCTCCCGCAGCCGGTGGGCGAGGGCCAGCGGGGTCGGGTGGTCGAAGAGCAGGGTGGTGGCCACCCTGCGGCCGGTCGTCTCGGTCAGACGCTCGGCCAGTTCGGCGAGGAGCAGGGAACTGAAGCCGAGGTCCTTGAAGGGCGCGTCCATGACGACGTCGTCCGGGGACTCGTGCCCGAGCACCGCGGCGACGGCGTGCCGCACGGAGGCGACGGCGTCCGCCCCGGGCTCCCCCGCCCGCTGCTCCCGGGCATCCGCCCCGTCCCGCTCCGGCTGCGGGTCCGCCCCGGCCGGTACGTCGTCCCGCGTCCGCGCCCCCTCCGGCCCGGCGGCCTCCCCGGCCGCCGTCCCGGCGGTGTCGGCGGTATCGGCGGTGTCGGCGGTGTCGGCGGTGTCGGCGGCCAGCCAGTACCGCCGGCGCTGGAACGCGTAGGTGGGCAGCGGCACCCGCCGTGCGCCCGGGCGGCCCGCCACCCGTTCCCAGTCGGTCCGCACCCCGCGCACCCGCAGGGCCGCGAGGGCGGCGGCGACCGCCTCCGGCTCGGGCCGCTCGCCGCCCCGCAGCAGCGGGACGCAGACGGGGCCGGTGCCGCGCAGGCAGTCCCGGGCCATGGCCGACAGCACGCCGTCGGGGCCGAGTTCGAGCAGGGTGGCCGCGCCCGCGTCCTCCAGGGTCCGCACCCCGTCGGCGAAGCGCACCGCGTCGCGGGCGTGCCGGACCCAGTACTCCGGGGAGCAGGCCGAGGAGGGGTCGAGCAGGGCGCCGGTGACGTCGGAGACGATCGGGACGCGGGGGGCGTGGAAGGCCAGCCCCGCCGCGACGGCCCGGAAGTCGTCGAGCATCGCGTCCATGTGCGGGGAGTGGAAGGCGTGGCTGACCCGCAGCCGTTTGGTCTTGCGCCCCCGCTCCGCCCACCGCGCGGCGACGGCGAGGACGGCGTCGGTGTCGCCCGCGATCACGGTGGCCGCGGGCCCGTTGACCGCGGCGACGGACACGCCGTCCGGCAGCGCGCCCAGTTCGTCCTCGGCCGCCTGGAGCGACACCATCGCCCCGGT
This sequence comes from Streptomyces harenosi, assembly GCF_011008945.1. Taxonomy (GTDB): domain Bacteria; phylum Actinomycetota; class Actinomycetes; order Streptomycetales; family Streptomycetaceae; genus Streptomyces; species Streptomyces harenosi. The sequence goes on along the minus strand of NZ_WYCT01000439.1, from coordinate 2,197 downwards.
GGCGGGCAGGGCCTGCATCAGCCGCCCGCGCGCCGCGACCAGGGCGCAGGCGTCGGCGAGGGAGAGGACGCCCGCGACATGGGCCGCGGCGAGCTCGCCCACGGAGTGGCCGAGCAGGAAGTCCGGGACCACGCCCGCCTCTTCGACGAGGCGGTACAGCGCCACCTCGACGGCGAAGAGGGCGGGCTGGGTGAACTCGGTGCGGTCCAGCAGCTCGGCGTCCGCGCTGCCCGGGGCGGCGAAGACCACCTCCCGCAGGGGACGGCGCAGATGGGGGCCGAAGGCCGCGCACACCTCGTCCAGCGCGGCCGCGTAGCGCGGGGAGGCCGTGTACAGCCCGGCGGTCATCCGGGCGCGCTGGCTGCCCTGCCCGGTGAACAGGACGGCGAGCGGGCCGCCGCCGGCGGTGCCGCGCACGACGTTCGGCCCGGCCCGGCCCGCGGCGAGGCGGTCGAGTCCGGCGAGGGCCTCCTCCCGGCTCCCGGCGAGCACCACGGCGCGGTGCCGCAACGCGGTGCGGGTGGCGGCCAGCGCGTGGGCGACGTCGTACGGCGTGTGGCCGGGGTGGGCGGCCAGGTGGTCGCGCAGCCGCTCGGCCTGGGCGCGCAGGGCCGGCGCGCTGTGGCCGGACAGCAGCAGCGGCGCGGGCGCGTCCGGCAACAACGCCGCGGGGCGGGCGGCCTCGGGCCGGTCGCCGCGCCACTCGGTCAGGACGACGTGGCAGTTGGTGCCGCCCATGCCGAAGGAGCTGACGCCCGCGACCAGCGGACCGGCCTCCTCGGGCCAGGCGACGGGTTCGGTGACGACCCGCAGCCGCAGCTCGTCGAGGGGGATGGCGGGGGGCGGCGAGGTGAAGTTGAGGCTGGGCGGGATCTCGCGGTGGCGCACGGCCAGTACGGTCTTGAGCAGCCCGGCGATGCCCGCGGCGCCCTCCAGGTGGCCGATGTTGGTCTTCACCGAGCCGACCAGGAGGGGGTCTTCGGCCGGCCGTGCCGCGCCGAGGACGGCGCCGAGCGCCGCCGCCTCGACGGGGTCGCCGGCCCGGGTGCCGGTGCCGTGCAGTTCGACGTAGCCGACGCGGCCCGGGTCGATGCCGGCCCGGGCGTAGGCGGCGGCCAGGACCTCCTGCTGCGCGGCACGGTCGGGGACGGTCAGGCCCTCGCCGCCGCCGTCGTTGTTGATGGCGCTGCCGGCCAGGACGCAGTACACCGTGTCGCCGTCGGCCAGCGCGTCGGCGAGCGGCTTGAGGACGACGAGGCCGCCGCCCTCGCCGCGGACGTACCCGTTGGCGCGGGCGTCGAAGGTGTGGCAGCGGCCGTCGGGCGAGAGCGCCCCGAACCGCTCCACGGCGAGGGTGCTGTCCTCGGCGAGGATGAGGTGGACGCCGCCGGCCAGCGCGACGGAGCACTCGCCGCGCCGCAGGCTCTCGGCGGCCAGGTGCACGGCGACCAGCGAGGAGGACTGGCCGGAGTCGACGGTGAAGCTCGGTCCGCGCAGGCCGAGGGCGTAGGAGATCCGGTTGGCGATCAGGCCCCGGCTCAGACCGGTGGTGGTCTGCGGGGTGACGGCGCCGGGGCCGGCGGCCCGTACCAGGGAGGCGTAGTCGTCGGCGATGGCCCCGACGAAGACGCCGGCGGCGCCCCCCGCGAGCCGGGCGGGCACGAGTCCGGCGTCCTCCACGGCCTCCCAGGCCAGTTCGAGCGCCAGCCGCTGCTGCGGGTCCATGGCCTGCGCCTCGCGCGGCGAGATGCCGAAGAAGGCGGCGTCGAACCGGTCGACCCCGGTCAGGAAGCCGCCGCGGGCCGGGGCGTAGGGCCGCTCGGCGGCGGCCGGCCCCACGGCCTCCACGCCGTCGCGCAGCAGCCGGCGGAACTCCTCCCGGCCCGGCGCGCCCGGCAGCCTGCACGACAGGCCCACGATCGCGATCGGCGCCGCGGAACGTGCCTGGAGGTCAGCGGTTTCTGCCTCGGACCCAGCCGCCATCAGCTTCCCTTACCTCACTCGGATCGCGCGCAGCGCGCGTACCTCACTCGGATCGCGCTCGGTGCGCGCTCGAAGCGGCGCGGTGGCCGCAGTCCCCCGTGAATATCCGGCCGGGCCGCCCCTAGCCTCAACCACTAACCGACCCCTTAGAACCCCTGCCGGCACCGCCCGCGGCACCGGGGTTTTGCCTGGTGGACGGGGTGGTGGGGGGATG
>NZ_WYCT01000438.1 GCF_011008945.1 Streptomyces harenosi | reverse complement strand
CCGCAGCACCGCCCCGCCCGGGCAGCCGAAGAAGGCCGCCACCGCCGCCTGGATCGGCAGCGCCCTGGAGTACTACGACTTCTTCATCTACGGCAGCGCCGCCGCGCTGATCTTCCCCGAGGTCTTCTTCGACGAGTCGGACCCGGCCACCGCGACCCTGCTGTCGCTGGCCACGTTCGGCGTCGCGTACGCCGCCCGCCCGCTCGGCGCGTTCGTCCTCGGGCACGTCGGCGACCGGCTGGGCCGCAAGAAGATCATGGTGTTCACCCTGATCCTCATGGGCCTGTCGACGTTCCTCATCGGGTGCCTGCCCACCCGTTCCCAGGTCGGCGCCCTCGCCCCGGTGCTGCTGGTGCTGTGCCGCGTCCTCCAGGGCATCTCGGCCGCCGGCGAACAGGCCAGCGCCAACTCCATGACGCTGGAACACGCGCCGCCGCACCGGCGCGGCTTCTTCACCAGCTTCACCCTCAGCGGCACCCAGGGCGGCCAGCTCCTGGCGACCCTGGTCTTCCTCCCGGTCGCCGCGCTCCCCGAGGACCAGTTGCTCTCCTGGGGCTGGCGGGTCCCGTTCTGGCTGAGCGTCGCGGTCGCCGTCGTCGGCTACGTCATCCGGCGCACCCTGGACGAGACGCCCGCCTTCACCCGGCAGACCGCCACCGAGGGCGTCGTGAAGCTGCCGCTGGCGATCCTGCTGCGCGAGCACTGGGCGGACGTCCTGCGGGTGATCGCGGGCGCGCTCATCGCCTCGGTCAGCACCATCTTCACCGTCTGGGCGCTGGCGTACGCCACCGGCGACTCGGTCGGCATGTCCCGCTCGTCCATGCTGTGGGTGGGCGCCCTGGCCAACCTGGCCGCGCTGGCCGCGATCCCGCTGTGGGCGGTGCTGTCCGACCGCATCGGCCGCCGCCCGGTCTTCCTGATCGGCGCCGTCGGCAGCGCGGTGACGATGTTCCTGTACCTGTGGGCGATCTCGACGGGCTCCTATCCGCTGACGCTGCTGCTGGGCATCGTGGCCTTCGGCATCGTGTACAGCGCCGCCAACGGCGTGTGGCCCGCCTTCTACGGCGAGATGTTCACCACCCGGGTGCGGCTGTCCGGGGTCGCGATCGGCACGCAGATCGGCTTCGCCGTGGCCGGGTTCGCCGTCACCTTCGCGGCGCGGATCGCCGGTCCGGACGGCGACGACTGGTTCGCGGTGGCCCTGTTCACGGCGGCCCTGTGCGTCCCGCCGGTGATCGCCGCCCTGTCGGCCCGGGAGACCCACACGGTGCCGACCGAGGAACTCGGCGAGCGGGCGCCCCGGCAGGCGCCGCGGCCGGAGACGGCCACCGTCTGACCCGCCCGCCCGCCGGCGGGCACGGGCCGCCGTCCGACGCCGGTTCCCGGGCGGCGCCCGCGCGCCGGCTCGTACGGGAAGGGCCCGCTGGGGAAGCAAGCCCCGGACGCGCTGCGAGGTCTGACACCGGCCGCGCTGGGTAGGCCGGACTCACCTCGACGTACGGGACGGAGGAGAGCGATGGCACTGCTGCGGCAAGAGGCCGAGCCGGGCGAGGCGGGGCTGGACCCCGGGGCGCTGGCCCGTCTCGACGGGCACTTCGCGCGCCAGGTCGGCGAAGGACGCCTGCCCGGGTTCCTGGTGGCCGTGGCCCGCGGCGGGCGCGTCGCCCACCTCACCGTCCACGGGCACCGGGACGTGGCCGCCGGGCTGCCCGTCGAGCCGGACACCCTGTGGCGGATCTACTCCATGACCAAGCCGGTGACGTCGGTCGCCGCGCTGATGCTCGTGGAGGAGGGGCGGCTGTCGCTGGACGACCCGGTCGCACGGTACCTCCCCTCCTTCGCCGCGCCCCGGGTGTACACCGGCGGTGCGGGCCCGGACGTCACCACCCGCCCGGCCTCCGGTCCCGTCCTCGTGCGGCATCTGATGACCCACACGGCCGGTCTGACCTTCGGCTTCTACCACGCCCACCCCGTCGACGCCGCCTACCGCGCGGCCGGGCTGGAGTCCTCGGTGCGGCCCGGGGCGGACCTGGCCGAGACGGTCGGGCTGTACGCGAGCCTGCCGCTGCAGTTCGAGCCGGGCACGCAGTGGAACTACTCGGTGGCCACCAACGTCCTGGGACGGCTGGTGGAGGTGGTGTCGGGGCAGCCGCTCGACGTGTTCCTCGCCGAGCGGATCTTCGGCCCGCTCGGTATGACGGACACCGGCTTCCACGTCACCGACGAGCGGGCCGGGCGGCTCGCCGAGTTGTACGGCGAGACCGAGGACGGCGGGATCGAGCCCGTGCCGGGGCTGCCGCTGCGGGGGCGGCCGCGGTTCCTGTCCGGCAGCGGCGGCCTGGTGGCCTCCGCGTACGACTGGCACCGCTTCATGGAGATGCTGCGGCGGCGCGGCGAACTCGACGGCGTCCGGCTGCTGCGCGCCGGGACGGTGGACCTGATGACCCGCAACCACCTGCCCGGCGGCGCCGACCTGCGCGCCTTCGGCAGCCGCCCCGCCCACGACCAGCCCGGCAACGACGGGGTCGGCTTCGGCCTCGGCGTCTCGGTGGTGATCGACCCCGCCCGCACGCAGGCGCCGTCCGCGCTCGGCACGTACGGCTGGAGCGGGGTGGCCACCACCACCTTCTGGGTCGATCCCGGCCGTGATCTCACCGTGCAGTTCATGACGCAGGTGCGGCCGAAGTCGTCGCACACCGTCTACCGGGACCTCAAGCGGCTGGTGCACGAGGCCGTCACGGGCTGACCGGCCGGCCGGCGGGCGGCCCGCCGGGGCGGCCCTCCCGGTCCCGCCGCGGCAGGCCGTTCCCTGGCTCCCGCCGCGGCAGCAGCGCGACCGCCCCGAGCGGTACGGCGGCCAGGACGAGCCAGGGCACGGCGGCCGGCAGACCGCCGTCGAGCAGGGTGCCGGTCGCCGAACTGCCGAGCAGCACGATGAGCCCGGAGACCGACGACAGCGCCCCCGTGTACAGGCCGAGCCGCCCTTCTTCGGCCAGGTCGGGCACCCAGGCGCGGGCCACCGGTGCGACGAGCATCTGCCCGAGGGTGAGCAGGACGACGAACCCGGCGGCGGGCAGCAGTCCGGCCGTGCCCGTCCACCCGGCCGGCCGCGCCGCCGCCACGGCCACGAACCCCGCCGCGATCAGCGCCAGCCCCGCCGCCATGGAGCCGCGCAGGGTCAGCCGCTCGCCCGCCCAGCGGGTGACCGGCAGCTGCGCGGTCACCACCAGCAGCGAGGAGAGCGCGAACAGCCAGGCGAGCGGGGCCTGGGAGCCGGTGGCCCGCTCCACCTCGGCGGGCAGCGCCAGGTAGAGCTGGTTGTAGGCGAGCAGATAGGCGCCGTACGCGCAGCACAGCGCCAGGAAACGGCGGTTGCGCAGCAGCAGCCGCGCCCCTCCCCGGGCCCTGGTGCGCGCCCGTCCGGGCAGGTGCTGGGGCAGCAGCCGGGCATGCCCCGCCAGGACGAGCACGAAGACGCCGGCGCCGGCCAGGCACGCCGTGCGGAAGTCCACCGCCAGCAGCAGCGCTCCCAGCAGCGGGCCGGCGAACGCCCCGGCCTGCCCGGCCACGGTGAACAGCGCCAGCACGCGGGTGCGGGGACCGCCGCCCGCCTCCTCCCAGACGACCGCCTGCCGGGCCACCTCCGACTCGACCGCGGGGGAGAACAGCGCGGCGGCGAACCCGATGAGCAGGACGGCACCGATGACCGTCCAGGTCCGCTCGGCGTATCCCAGCCAGACGAACCCGGCGATCCTGAGCACGCAGCCGGCCAGCACCACGGGCCGGATGCCGTACCGGTCGGCCAGCGCCCCGCCGACCACGAACAGTCCCTGCTGGCTGAAGGTGCGCAGCCCCAGCACGAACCCGACGAGCCAGCCCGCCATGCCCATCGCCCCGCCCAGGTGCGCGGAGAGGAAGGGCAGCACGGCGAAGAAGCCGATGTTGAAGGCGAGCTGGGTGAGGATGAGCAGCCGCAGCAGCGGGGAGAGCCGGGTGCGTCCGGCTGCCCCGGGCGGGCCGGTGCGGGTGGTGGTGGTCATGGGGCTCCCGCCGTTTCCCCGGCGTACGCGGGGGACGGTTCGGTGACGGTCGCGGGGGCGGCCGGGCGCCGCCGGTTCCACCGTGGCCCGCGCACCCCTCCGGCCGCGGTGACGGCGAGGGCGCCGAGGAGCGCGAGGACGGCGGCGGGGGCGAGGACGGCCCAGGGGGCGCGTTCGGCGTAGGGCTGGTTCTCGGCGAGCAGCAGGCCCCACTCGGGGGACGGCGGCTGGGCGCCGAGGCCGAGGAAGCCGAGGGAGGCGAGGGCGAGGGCGACGCCCGGCAGGCGCAGCAGGGCATGGCGGGTGACGGGCGGCAGGATCGCGGGCAGCAGTTCCCGGCGGAGCAGGTACCAGCGTCCGGCGCCCATGCCACGGGTGGCCAGGACGTGCAGGGTGGCGCGTTCCTGGGCCAGCAGGGAGGAGGTGTGCGCGGCGAGCGGGGCCCAGGCGACGGCGGCCACGGCCAGCGCGGGGGTGGCGGCGCCGCTGCCGGCGACGGCGGTGACGAGCAGGGCCAGCAGGACGGGCGGGACGGCGTTGACGGTGTCGACGAGCGGCCCGGACAGACGGGGCAGCAGCCCGAGGAGGACGCCGGCGACGAGGGCTGCGGCGCTGATGGAGAGGGCCAGCAACAGGGTGTCGAGGGCGCCGTGGCCGACCCGGGCGAGCAGATCGCGGCCGAGGGCGTCGGTGCCGAAGGGGTGGGCGGG
>NZ_WYCT01000437.1 GCF_011008945.1 Streptomyces harenosi | reverse complement strand
GTATAAGAGACAGCGACCCCACCGCCCGCCTCCAGCCGTACGCCCTCCAGGTCATGCGCGACACCGGCGTCGACTTCGTGACGATCATGAATCCGCGGGGCATCCGCTGGACCCACCCCGACAGCCGGCAGATCGGGCGCCCCTTCCGCGGCCACACCGAGCCGGCGCGCCGGGGCGGCACCTTCACCGAGACCTACACCGGTACCCTCGGCCCGTCGGTCCGGGCGGTCACGCCTGTGCGGGACGGCGGCCGGGTCGTCGGCCTGGTCAGCGCCGGGATCAAGGTGGAGGAGATCAGCAAGCGGGTCCGCGGCCAGCTCACCGCCCTGCTCGCCGTCGCCGCCGGGGCGCTCGGGCTCGGCGCGGTGGGCACGTACGTGATCAACGCCCGGCTGCGCCGCCACACCCACGGCATGAACGCCGCCGAGCTCAGCCGGATGCACGACTACCACCAGGCCGCCCTGCACGCGGTGCGGGAAGGGCTGCTGATGCTGGACGGGCGCTACCGGGTGGCGCTGATCAACGACGGCGGACGGGAGCTGCTCGGCCTCCGGCCCGGGGACGACGTGATCGGCAGGCCCGTCACCGGTCTCGGCCTGCCGGCCGGGCTGACGGGGGCGCTGCTGGCGTCCGAGCCGCGCGTGGACGAGGTACACCTGACCGACGACCGGGTGGTCGTGGTCAACACCTCGCCGGTGTCGGGCGGCGAGCGCCGCGGCACCATCGTCACCCTGCGCGATGTGACCGAGCTCCAGTCGCTCATGGGCGAACTGGACTCCGAGCGCGGCTTCACCCAGGCCCTGCGCGCCCAGGCCCACGAGGCCGCGAACCGGCTGCACACGGTGGTCTCGCTGATCGAGCTGGGCCGCGCCGAGGAGGCCGTCGACTTCGCCACCGCCGAGCTGGAGCTGGCCCAGGCACTGACCGACCAGGTGGTGGCGGCGGTGGGCGAACCGGTGCTGGCGGCCCTGCTGCTGGGCAAGACCGCCCAGGCCAACGAGCGGGGCGTGGAGCTGGTGGTGTCGCCGGACAGCCGCCTGGACGACGGGCTGCTGCCGCCGTCGCTGCCCGCCCGGGACCTGGTCACCATCCTCGGCAATCTGATCGACAACGCGCTGGACGCGGCGCAGGGCGGCGAGCCGGCCCGGGTCACGGTCACCGCCTACACCCGGGACGAGGCCGAACTGGTCCTGCGGGTGGCGGACACCGGCACGGGGGTCGACCCCGCCCTGGCCGAGCTGGTCTTCCAGCGCGGCTTCACCACCAAACCGGCCGGGCCGGACGGGCGCGGGCTGGGCCTCGCCCTGGTCCGGCAGGCGGTGCACCGGCACGAGGGCACCCTGTCGGTGGCGGAGTCCGCCGACGGCGGCGCCGCGTTCGAGGTCCGGCTGCCGCTGCGGGTGGGCGCGGTGACGGGAGGCGAGGCGTGAGCGAGCGGACCGACCCCATCCGCGTCCTGGTCGTCGAGGACGACCCGGTCGCCGCGGACGCGCACGTGCTGTACGTCGGCCGGGTGCCGGGTTTCGTCGCGGTCGGCAAGGCCCACACGGGCGCGGAGGCGCGACGGGCGCTGGAGCGGACCCGGGTGGACCTGCTCCTCCTCGACCTGCATCTGCCGGACGTGCACGGGCTCCAGCTCGCGCGGTCGCTCCGGGCCGCCGGACACCACGCCGACGTGATCGCGGTGACGTCGGCGCGGGATCTCGCGGTGGTGCGGGAGGGGGTGTCGCTGGGGGTCGTCCAGTACGTCCTGAAACCGTTCACCTTCGCGACGCTGCGGGACCGGCTGGTCCGGTACGCCGAGTTCCGCGCGGCGGCGGGCGAGGCGAGCGGGCAGGACGAGGTGGACCGCGCACTGGCCGCGCTCCGGGCGCCGTCTCCCGCGGCGCTCCCGAAGGGCTTGAGCGGGCCTACGCTGGAGCGGGTGACCGGGGCGGTACGGGAGGCCGAGGACGGGCTCACGGCGGCGGGGGTCGCCGAGGCGGTGGGCATCTCCCGGATCACGGCCCGGCGCTACCTGGAGCACCTGGTGGAGGCGGGGAGGGCCGAGCGGAAGCCGGTGTACGGGCAGGTGGGGAGACCGGAGTTGGTGTACCGGTGGGTTCGGGGAGGCGTGGAGCGGGGGCGTTAGGCCGCACCGCGTCCCGGTCGTGGGTCAACGGTACGGCGTCACGGGCCGGTCGGGGCCCGTCCCGCGGGTCGGGTGTACAGCACCACCTGGGCCCCGAGCCCCACCACCGCGAGCGCCTCCACCACCGACAGGCCGATCAGCAGCGCACCGGCGTCCCCGCTCGCCCAGAACACGGCGAGCGCGGCGATCGGTACGGCGCAGAAGGCGACCAGGTCCACGACGCACTGGATCGCCTTGCGGGACCTGCGGCGCGCGTCGCGCCGGTGGTACGCCTCCCAGCCGAAGGTCGAGAAGTCCGCGCCGCCGCCACCGGCCGCGGTGGCCTGGGCCGCCAGCCGGGGGCCCAGCTCGTCCCGCACGTACAGCCCGATCGCGGAGATCTTCTCGTCATTGACCAGGTACGTCCATCCGAGGACGACACACACCGGCGGCAGCGCCAGCAGCATCGCCGGCTGCTCGGCCTGGGCCGCGGCGGCGATGACGGCGGCGACCACGGCCAGCGTGACGTACAGCAGGTTGTCGCGGAACCCGATCCGCGCCTTCTGCTCGTCCTTCACGCTCTGGTACTCGGCGAGCAGCAACTGCCCCACGCTGACGTCCTGTTCGGCCACGGTGACCGTCCCCCTCCCCCATCGGCTTGGCAGTACCTTAGGCAGATGCCCGAGCCGCAGCACACCGCCACCGCCGTCGTCCTCACCGCGCTGCCGGTGGAGTACGACTCCGTGGCCGCCCACCTGACGGACCCCGAGGAAGAGGTGCACCGCAACGGGACCCGGGTGGAGATCGGCCGGCTCGGCGGTACGGCCTGGCGGGTGGCGGTCGCGGAGCTCGGCGAGGGCGCGCTGAACACGGCGACACTCGCGACACAGCTCGTGGAGTGGCTGCGCCCGGAGGTGCTGCTGTTCGTCGGAGTCGCGGGCGGGCTGAAGGCCGAGCTGGAGATCGGGGACGTCGTCGTCGGGACGAAGGTGTACGCCTTCCAGGGCGGCAAGCAGACCCCGGAGGGCTTCCACGCCCGTCCCGAGGTCTGGCACGGCTCCCACCGCCTGGTGCAGACGGCGCGTTCGGCGCTGCGGGAGCTGAAGGACATCCGGGGTCATCGCAAGCCGATCGCGGCCGGGGACGTGGTCCTGGCCGACGACAGGTCGGCACTGGCCGGCTTCATCCGCCGTACCTACAACGACGCCTACGCCATCGAGATGGAAGGCTCCGGCGCGGCCCATGCCGCCCTGGTCAACGGCTCGCTGGACGCGCTGGTCATCCGCGGCATCAGCGACCACGCCGACCCCGGGAAGGCCGCGGCGGACGCCTCGGGCTCACAGGAACTGGCCGCCGCGCAGGCGGCGCGGGTGGCCGTCGCGGTCCTGCGCAAGCAACGGCCGAGGGGCACGGGCGGCGACTCCGAGGAGGGCCCCCAAGCGGGTGGCGCCCACTACGGAGGCGACCACATCGACTTCCGGGACGGAGTCTTCCTCGGACCGGTCACCGGCAAGGGCGGGGAGCAGCGGTAGGGGCACCGGCCACGGCCCGGTCCCGCGGGCGACGGCCACGCTGCCGCCCCGCCCACTGGGCTTCACCGGCCGTACGGCGGAACTGGACCGTCTCCTCCCCCGCTTGGCCCCGGACTCCGCCGACTCCGCCGTGCTGATCTCCGCCGTCACCGGCATGGGCGGCATCGGCAAGACGGCCCTGGCGGTGGAGGCGGCGCACCGGGCGTGCGGGCAGGGCTGGTTCCCCGGCGGCACGCTCTTCGTCGACCTGCGCGGTTACGACGACGACCCGGTCACGGCCGACCAGGCGGTCCTGGCGCTGCTGGACGCGCTCGGCGTACGGGACCGGGATCTGCCGCCGACGGCGGAGCGCCAGTACGACGCGTACCGCGCGCTGCTCGCGGACCGGCGGGACCGGACGCTGCTGATCCTGGACAACGCCTCGGACCCGTCCCAGTACCTGCCGCTGCTGCCCGGCACGGACCACCACCGGGTGCTGATCACGTCCCGGGACCGGCCCGACGCCCTTGCGGTGCGGCTCATCGACCTGGAGACACTCGCACCGGACGACTCCGTGGCCCTGGTGACGCGGGCCCTGCACGACACCGACGAACGCGACGACCGTCCGGCCCGCGAGCCGGACGCCCTGCGCGAGCTGGCCGGCCTCTGCGGTCACCTGCCGCTGGCCCTGCACATCGCCGCGGGCATGCTGCGCCGGCGACGGCACCGGGACATCGCTTCCCTGGTGACCGACATCCGGGAGGCCGGGGACGCGGCGGCCTTCCTCGACGGCGGCAGCCCCGGAACGGACCTGTACGGGCGGTCGCTCGCGCTGCGTCCGGTGCTGGAGACCTCGTACCGCCGACTGCCGGCCGAGCAGGCCCGGCTGTTGCGGCTGCTGTGCCTGGCGCCGGGGGCGGAGACGGGGACGGAGGCGATCGCGGCGCTGGCCGACCTCGACGTGAAGTCCGTGGTGGCGCTGCTGGAGGACCTGGCCGCGTCGCATCTCGTCACGGTGGTGCGGGGTGGCAACGGGGCGGCTTCCGCTGCGCGATGGCGAGTGCATGACTTGGTGCGGGTGTTCGGGGCGGGTGTCGTGGCCGGGGATGTGGTGTTGCGGGAGGAGGGGGAG
>NZ_WYCT01000436.1 GCF_011008945.1 Streptomyces harenosi | reverse complement strand
GGCCGGGGGAGGGGCGGCCGGGTGGTGACGGGGCGTCAGACCGCGGCGCGGCGCTCGGTCATCATCCGGGCCATCTCGCCGATGTTCTCGGCCTCCATCAGCTCGTCGTCGCTGATCTTGATGCCGTAGTCCTTCTCCAGCAGCATCGACAGCTCCACGACGGCCAGGGAGTCCAGCTCGGCCTCCTCACGGGTGGCTTTCTCCGTGATCAGGTCGGGGGAGACCTTGAGCATGGCGACCAGGATCTCTTTGAGGGTGTCGAACATGGCCAGCTTCCTTTCGCAGGGGTTCAGCCGACGACGACGTCGGGCCAGGTGAGGGTGGCCGCCCCCCAGGACAGCCCGCCGCCGAAGGCGGTGAGCAGCACCCGGTGGCCGGCCCGCAGCGAGCCGTCGGCCGCGGACATGGCCAGCAGCGTGGGCAGCGACGCCGCGGCGGTGTTGCCGACCTCGGCGATATTGGTCAGTTGCCGCTCCGGCTCGAAGCCGAGCTCGTCCGCGACCGCCGCCAGGATGCGCAGGTTGGCCTGGTGGGCGCAGAGCCGGTCGACGTCCCCCAGCTCCCACCCGGCCCGTCTCACGGCTTCCCGCGAGGCCTGGCTCATCCGCTGCACCGCGTGCCGGAACGTCTCGCGGCCGTTCATCTTGAAGTACACGTCCATCGGATCGGGCTGCTTGCTGGGCGGGCCGCTGGAACGCGACCGGGAACCGCCCGCCGGCACCTGGATCAGGTCCGCCAGCGACCCGTCGCTGCCCAGGACCGGCAGACCGACCGCACCCGGCTCGTCCGCCTCGCCCGCCCGCAGCAGCACCGCGCCCGCGGCGTCCCCGAACAGCACCACGGTGCCCCGGTCGTCGGGATCGACCATGGTGGTGAAGGCGTCCGCGCCGATCAGCAGGACCCGCTCGGCCACGCCGGTGGCGATCAGCCCCGCCGCGCCGGCCAGCCCGTACAGGAACCCCGCGCACGCCGCCGACAGGTCGAAGGCGGCCACGGTGCCCAGGCCCAGCCGGGAGGCGATCTCCGGCGCGGTGGGCGGCACCTGGCGGTCGGGCGTGGTGGTGGCCAGCACCACCACGTCCGCGCCGCCGCCCCCGGCGGACTCAAGGGCCCGCCGCCCCGCCTGGACGGCGAGGTCGGAGGTGGCGTCACCGGGCTCGACCACGTGCCGGACCGACATCCCGGTCCGGGTGCGGATCCACTCGTCGCTGGTGTCCAGGCGCGCGGCCAGATCGTCGTTGGTGACCAGCCGGGGCGGCAGGTAGGAGCCGACGCCCGCGATGACGGCGGACCTCACGCCGGGGCCCCGGCGGTGCGGGCCGCGGGACCGGCCGTGGACGACAGCACCTCCACCGGCAGGCCCATGTAGGCCATCCGGGACTCCGCCATCTCGTCCGTCCAGCGCTCGGCCATGTCGTAGCGCTGCTCGGGCGTGGTGTCCAGCAGCCGGGTGCCGGGCCAGATCTCGTAGTCGCCGATCTTGTCGGCGTGCTCGGCCATGCCCTGCTGGAACAGCTCCTCGCGGTGGATGACGAACTTGCGGTCGTCGATCGCGTCCCACAGCTCCACCCCGGCCCGCAGGATCTCCATCAGCCGCGGCCGGTACTCCGGGTGCGCGCGCACATGGTCGCGCAGGATGGTGCTGGCGACCGTCAGATGGCGGATCTCGTCGATCGCGGTACCGCGGGAGATCTCACCGGTGGCCGGCGACAGCGGGGTCCACTTGCGCTCGCTCAGCTCCGCGGCCGGGGCGAGGACGCCCTCGATGACGATGGCGAACACCGCCACCCCGCCGGCGAAGTCGCGCTGGGTCTGGACGATGTCGAGGGTGAAGTCGATGACCGGCTGCAGCACCTCGCGGTGGTAGTCGGCCGCCATCTCCTCGATGTCCCGCAGCAAGGTCGCCTCCGGCATCCCCAGCTCCACCAGGTGGTTGCGGAACACCCGGGCGTGCCGGGCCTCGTCGATGAGCTGGGTGGCGTAGAACTCCAGCTCCGGGATGCCCGGGGCGATCGCCACGTACGGGGCCAGGATCCGGGTGGCGACCTCCTCGGACAGGCCGCGGAAGCCGAACTCCAGAACCAGAGCCTCCCGCAGCGGGCCCGGGGCCTTGAGGAAGTCCGGCACCCGCGCGCTGTCGTGGTGGCCGGTGACCCCGCGGTCGCGCAGGGTGCCCTGGGCGACCTGGGTGATCCAGTAGGCCAGGTTGCACTCCTGGGGCCCGAGGGTGAGTTCCTTGGCGCCGTCGAGCAGACCAGGAGCGGTGTCCCAGTCGGCCTCCTGCGCCACGGTGCTGGGCGTGGAACCGGTCATGGCGGGTGGTGCTCCTTTCTGCCCCGGGCCCGCGGCCCGGGGGACGGCGGAAGTGTCGTCAGCGGGCGGCCGGGGACACCGGGCGGTCGGCCGCCTGGGCCGGCCGGGCCCGGCCCGCGGGCGCGGGGGGGATGTGACCGACCGGCTCCGGGTCCTGGGCGTGCCCCACCGGCTTGGGGTGCTTCAGCCGCAGGTCGTCCAGCAGCCGCAGATACCCCTTCTGGGTGACCGGCTCGTAGGGCAGCGCGAAGGACTTCATGAAGTTGCCGAACAGGCCCCGGTCACCGCTCAGATGCCACGGGATCGCCAGCAGCGCCCACTCCGGCCCGATCACCGCGCACCACAGCGCCACGACGGCGCCCTGGGTGATCAGGCTGTGCATGACGTTGTAGAGCACGTAGTAGAACTTCGGGATCGGCCTGCCGCCGCTGCGGCGGAAGGCGATCGCCCCCGGGATGTACCCGATCAGGTCGATGTACAGGAACAGGCCGATGGCGGGCAGCCAGCGGATCTCGTCCAGGTGCATGACGATCAGCACCGAGCACACCGCGAAGGCGACCAGGTACTCCGCCCGGTGCAGGGCGAAGGTACGCGGGGTCTCGAAGGGATTCGCCTGGTCCATGACGCGCCCCCTTATCTCAGACGCCGACGATGTCGGCGGGCGTGCCCAGCTCGACCTCGCTGCGCAGCCTGGTGCGGTCGAACAGGCCGGTCACGGCCCAGGCCACGGTCTCCTTGATGACCCGCTCGGCGATCGGGTCGAGGATGCCCTCCAGGCTGGGGATGCCGAAGTCGAAGTCGACCTCGAAGTGCACCACCACGTCGGCGCCCTCCTGGGTCAGCGCCCACTTGCCGGCGAAGTGGTCGAAGTCGCCGTCCTCCTGCTCGAAGACGATCTCCAGCTCGTCGCGGGCGAAGCGGTCCTCCTCGGTCCAGCGCAGCAGGCCGCTGCGGAAGTGCAGCTCCCAGCTCGAACTGCCCACGGCATCGGGCAGGGTGCCGTGCACCGTGGTGGAGCTGACGTGCGGCGCCAGCTCGGGGAAACGGTCGAACCTCGCGATGGACTCGTAGACGGTCTCCGCGCTCTCGCCCAGGACCACCGCGTCCAGTTCCACGTGCCGCATCAGTTGTTACCGCCTTCCGGCATCCTGGCCGAACCGGCGACCAGGTCGAGAGTGGCTTTGTCGAAGGAGTCGAGCAGGAACTCCACATCCAGCGGAGTCAGCGTGGCGGGCGGCGTGAAGCGGACCACCGAACTGCCGTTCATCGAGTGGTTGGCGACGACCCCGTGGTTGAACAGCTCGATCAGCAGCTCGCCGGCCAGTCCGGGCTCGGCCAGCTCCACACCGATCAGCAGGCCCCGGCCGCGCACGTCGACCACCAGGTCGGGAATGTTGCGGTGGGCGATCTCGGCGATCCTGGGCAGCAGCCGGGCACCGAGGTCCATCGCCTTGGTGACCAGGCGCTCCTCCTTGATCGCCCGGATGGCGCCCTGGACGGCGGCCATCAGCAGCGGCTGCCCGGAGAACGTCGCGGTGTGGACGTAGGGGTCCTTGTCGAAGGGGCGGAACGCCTTGCGGGTGGCGATGGCCGCCGAGACCGGCACCACACCGCCGCCCAGCGCCTTGCCCGCCAGCAGCACGTCGGGCACCACACCCTCGATGTCGGCGCCCCACCACTCGCCGAGGCGGCCCATGCCGCTTTGCACCTCGTCCAGGATGAGGAAGCCGTCGTACTCGCGGACCAGCTCCTCCACCCGCTTGAGGTAGCCCCGCGGCGGAATGATCACCCCGCCCTCGCCCTGCACCGGCTCCAGGATCACGCAGACCTCGCCCGGGTGCGCCCGCAGCTCGGCCTCCAGCGCGTCCGCGTCCCCGTACGGCAGATGCGTCACGTCGGGGATCAGCGGCCTGAACGGCTTCTGGTAGACCTCCTTGGCGGTGGCCGACAGGGCACCCAGCGTCTTGCCGTGATAGCCGCCGCCCATGGACACGGTCCGCTTGCGGCCGCCGGCGCGGGCCAGCTTCAGACCGGTCTCGACCGCCTCGGCGCCCGACAGCGCGAAGTGCACCCGGTCCAGGCCCGGCGGCATGACGGAGACCAGCGCTTCGGCGGCGCGGGCCACGGTCGGCTCCAGCAGGATGCGCGTGGCGACGGGGTGGGTGTCGAGCTGGCGCTGGACCGCCTCCATCACGATGGGGTGGCGCGCACCCATGATGAAGACGCCGTAGCCGCCGGCGTTGAGGAACCGCTCGCCGTCGCTGGTGGTCAGCCAGTTCCCGGAGGAGGCCACCTCCATGTGGCTGCCGAACAGCTCGGCGAGGGTGGCCCGGCCCTTGCTGAGGTGGGCCCGGTACAGGCCGAGGATCTCTGCCTCGGTGTCGACCCGCATGTCCTGGGTCACGGTCACGGATAACTCCCTGGGAAGAACGGGGCGGGTGGGG
>NZ_WYCT01000435.1 GCF_011008945.1 Streptomyces harenosi | reverse complement strand
CCGCCCGCCTGAGCCCGCCCCCATCCCTGCCGAGGCACCATGAGCAACGGACTGTCAGCCACCCGCGAACGGGCGTCCAGCGACGCCGCGCGCCGCGCCCCCGTCGGCATCGTCATCGCCACCCGCAACCGCTCCGCCAGTCTCGCCGTCACCCTGCGCCACCTGCTCGCCCTGCCGGAGCGGCCCGAGATCGTCGTGGCGGACAACGCCTCCACCGACGGCACCCGCGCGATGCTCGCCCGCGACTTCCCCCGGGTACGGGTCCTCGCGCTGCCGCACAACCGCGGCGCCCTGGCCCGCACCGACGGCGTCCGCGCCCTGGACACCCCCTACGTGGCCTTCAGCGACGACGACTCCTGGTGGGCGCCCGGCGCCCTGGGCACGGCCGCCCGCCTCTTCGACGAGCACCCGCGGCTCGGCCTGGTCTCCGCCCGCACCCTCGTCGGCCCCGCCGACGCCCCCGACCCCCTCAACGACGTGCTCGCCGCCTCCCCCCTCGGCCGGGCCGGCGACCTGCCCGGCACCCAGGTCCTCGGCTTCCTCGGCTGCGCCGCCGTCGCCCGCCGCACCGCCTACCTCGACGCGGGCGGCTACCACCCCCTGCTGTTCTTCGGCGCCGAGGAGACCCTGCTCGCCTACGACCTGGCCGCCCGCGGCTGGGGCGTCACCCACTGCCCCGACGTGGTCGCCCACCACCACCCGGACCCCGGCCCGCGCACCGGCCGCCCGGCCGTCGTCCGCCGCAACGAACTCCTCACCGCCTGGCTGCGCCGCCCCCTGCCGTACGCGATCGCCCGCACCCGCGACCTGGCGGCCGAGGCACGCCACGACCCGCACGCCCGGCGCGCCCTGCGCGAGGCGCTCGGCCGCCTGCCCGCCGCCCTGCGCGACCGCAGACCCCTGCCGCCGCACGTGGAACGGGCCGCCCGCCGGCTGGAGGGAGCGGACGCATGAGCGACCCGCGCACCACCGTCGTCGTCATCACCCACAACCGGCGCCCCGAACTGCTGCGCACCCTGGACCGCCTGGCCGGACTGCCGGAGCAGCCGCCGGTGATCGTCACCGACAACGGCTCCACGGACGGCACGTCCGCCGCCGTCGCCCGCCACCACCCGCAGGTGCGGCTGCTGCGCCCCGGCCGCAACCTCGGCGCGGTCGGCCGCAACCTGGCCGTCCGCCACGTCCGCACCCCCTACGTCGCCTTCTGCGACGACGACTCCTGGTGGGCGCCCGGCTCGCTGTCCGGCGCCGCCGACCTGCTCGACCGGCACCCGGCGCTCGGCACGGTCACGGCGCGGATCGTCGTCGAACCGGACGGCACCGAGGACCCGATCGTCAAGGAACTGCGCGATTCGCCGATCTCGGGGCCGGGGTGGCTGCCCGGCCCGGCGCTCGGCTCGTTCCTGGCCGCCGCGACCGTGCTGCGCACCGACGCCTTCCGCGCCGCGGGCGGCTTCCACCCCCGGCTGTGGCTCGGCGGAGAGGAGGAACTGCTCGCCGCCGACCTGGCCGCGCACGGCTGGTGGCTCACGTACGCCGACCACCTGACCATCCACCACCAGGCTTCGGTGGTCCGGGACGCCACCCTGCGCCGCACCCACGGCATCCGCAACACCCTGTGGTTCACCTGGCTGCGCCGCCCCGCCCGGACCGCGCTGCGCCGCACCCTGCACCTGGCCCGCACGGTGCCCCGCGACACCGCGTCCCTGCGCGCCTTCGCCGAGGCGGCGGCCGGGCTGCCCTGGGTGCTGCGGGAACGCCGGGCGCTGCCGCCGCAGGTCGAGGCCCGGCTGCGGCTGCTGGAACCGGCCCAGCGCGACTCCCGGGCCCGCAGCTACACGGGATGACCCCGGGCCGCGACAGGGGAGCCGTCCCGCGCGGGCGGAGGCCTCACCGAGGGGCCCGGACGGGCTCGCCCCGCGGGCCGGAACGCCCGGGCGCTCAGCCCTCCGTCCAGCGGCACAGCAGCCGGAAGGCGGCGCACAGCGTCACCGGCCACACGACCGCGAACGCCCAGATGACGACCGGCTCGGAGGTGACGATCCCGGACACCATGAGCGTGACGGAGACGGCGAACAGGAGCGCGACCGTCCGCCCCCGCGGGCGGTACGCCGCCACCCGGCCCGGCAGGGAGCGGGGGCCGGGGCGGAACGTGCGCATCCGGCGGTCGAGCCCGCGGTCGCGGCGCAGCTCCCGTTCCAGCTCGGCGAGGACGCGCCGCTCGTGTGCGGTGAGCCGGTCGGCGGTCACTGTCTCTCCTCCTGTGCTGCTCCTCCGCCGCGCCTCCGCCGTGGCGGCAGCGGACGGAACGCCGGGTGCCGGGGGCCGCCCGGCGCCGGACCGGTCACCCGCCGGGCCGCGGCGCCGCCCCGAGCGCCTCCGCCAGCTGGTCGGCGCCGTCGGGACGGGTGCCCTCCCGGAACTCCTCGCCGATCCGCCGGGCCCGCTCGCGCCCTTCGCCCAGGCACCACTGCCACCAGCGCTCCAGCCCCGCCGGGTCCACGTCCTCGGCCGCCAGCAGCGCGGGCCAGCCGCAGGCGCGGGCCTGGGCGGTCACCTTCGCGCCGCCCTCGACGGGATCGACCGCGAGGGCCGGGGTCCCCGCCCGCAGCGCCAGCACCAGGCCGTGCAGCCGGTCGGTGACGACGAGGTCCAGCCGGGCCAGCACCGACTCGAGCTGCGCGGGGGTCGCGCACAGCCGCCAGTCGTGCGCGTCGAGCCGTGTCTCCAGCTCCAGACGCGCGCAGTCCTTCCCGGCCAGCCATCCGGTCACCGCGGCGGCCACCCGCTCGTGGCGGCGCCGCGCCCCGTACTCGTGCTGCCCGTGCGTGAGGATCACCCCCGCGACGGGCCGGGCGGGCAGGCCGGGGGCGCGGGCCGCGAGGTCGGCGGCCGGACCGGCGCCGGGGGCGTCCCGGGCGAGCACGCGGTCGAAGCCGGTGACGGCGGGGGAGCCGGCGTCGACGACGGAGACGCCGACCGCGATGCGCACACAGTGCGCGAACCGCCGGTGCAGCTCCTCGATCTGCCGGCCGTGCACGGGGCCGCACACGAACACCAGATGCGAGTACGCCGCCGGGTCCACGTCCTCGAAGTGCAGCCCCCCGGCCCGGAACCCGGGACTCCATACGACGTCGTACGCCTCCCCCGTACCGCGCAGCGCCTCCTCCACCCGGTGCAGCGCCAGCACGTCACCGGCGGTCGCCTCCCCGTCCAGGAAGCTGAACCACCCGGTCACCAGAACCCTTCGCCGTCCGTGCACAGTGCCCATGGGTTCCCTCCGGCCGGGACCCGAATCACCGCGGGCCCGCCCCTCACCCGAGCCGCCGCCCACCGGGTCGCCCGAAGGGTGAAAGGCCGCCTCGGGCAACGACGTTGGTTCCCGGCGGAATTCACTTTGTGTGAGGCTGTGCCCATGAACCATGTGAGTGACGAAGTCAGGGAGCGGCTGCGGACCGACCGCCCGCACTCCGCCCGGGTCTGGAACTACCTGCTGGGCGGCAAGGACAACTACCCCGTCGACAGCGAGGCCGGTGACGTCATCCTCTCGACGTTCCCGGAGTTCGCCGCCGTCGCCCGGCTCCAGCGGCAGTTCCTGGCGCGCGCCGTGCGCTTCCTGGCGGGGGAGGCGGGCATCCGCCAGTTCCTCGACATCGGCACCGGCCTGCCCACCGCCGACAACACCCACGAGCTGGCCCAGCGCGTCGCGCCGGAGAGCCGCATCGTCTACGTCGACAACGACCCCCTGGTGCTGACCCACGCCCAGGCGCTGCTCACCAGCAGCCCCGAGGGGGCCTGCGCCTACATCGACGCCGACGTCCGCGACCCGGAGCGCATCCTGACCGAGGCGGCCAAGACGCTGGACTTCAGCCGTCCGGTCGCCCTGACCATGCTGGGGATCATGGGCCAGATCTCCGACGCCGACCGCCCCGGGGAGCTCGTGGCCCGGCTGGTCGCGGACCTGCCGTCGGGCAGCTACCTCGCCCTGAGCGACGGCACGAACACCAACGAGGCGCTCAACCGGGCCGTCGACATCTACAACGGCCAGTCGGCCAACACCTACCACCTGCGCGCCCCCGAGGAGATCGCCGCCTTCTTCGGCGGACTGGACCTCCTGGAGCCCGGGGTGGTGCCCAGCGCCGCCTGGCGCCCGGACCCCGCCCAGGCGGCGGAGCACGCGGCCGACGTCGCCGTCTGCGGCGTGGCCCGCAAGCCCTGACCCGGCCGGGGCACCGCCCGGTGAGCCCGCCCCGGCCCGGGGCGGCCCGGGACGGGGACGCCGCCACCCGCCGGGCCGCCCGGGCGGCGGCTCCCGCGTCGGCGTCCACTACCCGCACGGCGACGGCGACGGCGACCGTCCGGCCGTCGCCGTCGCGGCCGTAGGCCCCGGAGGGGCCACCGCGCCCCGCGTCCGGGCCACCGTGGCCCCGTCCGGGCCACCGCGCCCCGTCGCGCCGGCCGCCTCGTCCGGGGCAGCGCGCGCGTCCGGGGCAGCGCGCCCACCCGGGGCCGACCGCCCCGTCCGGCGGGGCCACGCGCCTCCCGGGGCGCGGTGACCCGGGGAGGACGTCGGCCGTCCCGTTCCTACGGCAGCCACCCCGCCCGCCGCGCCGCCACCACGGCCTCCCCCCGGGTGCGTGCCCCCAGCTTCCGCATGGCCGACCGCAGATACGCCTTCACCGTCTCGGCGCGCACCCCGAGCCGCTCGGCCGCCGCCGCGTTGGTCGCTCCGTCGGCGACGCACGCCAGCACGTCCACCTCACGCGGAGCCAGCCGCACCCCGCCC
>NZ_WYCT01000434.1 GCF_011008945.1 Streptomyces harenosi | reverse complement strand
GTGCCGGAGGGGGACGGGCCCGGGGGGCCGCCCGCCGGCGCGCACGGTCCCGGCGCGGACGCGGGCGGCGGGCGCCTCCCCGACGCCCGGATCGATCCGCTGGCGGTGCTGGCCGGGACCGCCGGCTACGACGACCCCGAACGCTGGTGGGAGGACGTCGTCGAGCACCGGGGCGCCGGTGCCGGGGACGCGCTGGCGCCGTTCACCGCGCTGGAGGACGCCATGGGCGCCCTGCGCGAGGCGTACGGGGACGGCGGGCACGAGCGGGACCCGGTCCGCGAGGCGTACATGCGGATCCAGGTGCGGGCGGCGCGACGCGAGTTCGCCGGCGGGGTGGCCGTGGTCTGCGGGGCCTGGCACGTGCCGGCCCTGCGGCGCGCGAGGACCGTCGCCGCCGACCGGGCGCTGCTGAAGGGCTTGCCCAGGATCAAGGTGGACCTGACCTGGGTGCCGTGGACCCACCGCAGGCTGTCGCGGGCGAGCGGGTACGGGGCCGGCATCGACGCGCCGGGCTGGTACGGGCACCTGTTCAGCGCGCCGGACCGGCCCGTCGAGCGGTGGCTGACGAAGGTGGCCGGGCTGCTGCGGGAAGAGGGCCGGGCCGTCTCCTCCGCCCACGTCATCGAGGCGGTGCGGCTGGCGCGGACGCTGGCCGCGCTGCGCGGCAGGCCGCTGCCCGGGCTCGGCGAGACGACCGACGCCGTGCGGGCGGTGATGTGCGATGGCTCCGAGGTGCCGCTGGCGCTGGTGCGGGACCGGCTGGTGGTGGGCGACGTCCTGGGGGAGGTGCCGCCCGAGGCGCCCGCGGTGCCGCTCCAGCGCGACCTCCACCGGCTCCAGCGGCGGCTGCGGCTCACACCGGAGGCCGGGGAGCGGGAACTCGCACTGGACCTGCGCAAGGAGACCGACGCCGCGCGCAGCAGACTGCTGCACCGGCTGCGGCTGCTCGGCGCCCCCTGGGGCGAACCGGCCGCCTCCCCCGGCAGTACGGGCACCTTCCGGGAGACATGGCGGCTGCGCTGGGAGCCGGAGCTGTCCGTGCGGGTCGCCGAGGCCGGGGTGTGGGGGACGACCGTGCGCACCGCCGCGACCGCCAAGGCGCAGGCGGACGCCGTCGCCGCGCACGGCCTGGCCGAGGTCACCGCGCTCGCCGAGCGGTGCCTGCTGGCCGGGCTGCCGGGGGCGCTCCCCACGGTGATGCGCATCCTCGCCGAGCGGGCCGCGCTCGACGCCGACGTCGGCCGGCTGGCGCAGGCGCTGCCCGCCCTGGTCCGCGCCCTGCGCTACGGCGATGTGCGCGGCACGCACACCGGGGCGCTGGCCGAGGTCGCCGCGGGCCTCGCCGAGCGGATCTTCGTCGGCCTGCCCCCGGCCTGTACGGCGCTGGACGCCGACGCGGCCGAGGAGATGCGGCGGCACGTGGACGCCGTCCACGGGGCGGTGGGGCTGCTCGGCGACGACCCGGCGCCGGGCCACGGCGATCTGCGCGGCCGGTGGCGGGCGGCGCTGCGGGCCCTGTCCGTACGGGACACCGTGCCCGGTGTCATCCGGGGGCGCGCCCTGCGGCTGCTGCTGGACGACGGGGCGCTGGCCCCCGAGGAGGCCGAGCGGGCCATGGGCCTGGCGCTGTCGCCGGGCACACCGCCCGCGGACGCGGCCGCCTGGATCGAGGGCTTCGCCGGCGGCGACACCGGCATGCTCCTGGTCCACGACGAACGGCTGCTCCGGCTGGTCGACCACTGGCTGACCGGCGTGCCCGCGGAGGCGTTCACCGACGTACTGCCGCTGCTGCGGCGCACCTTCTCGGCGTACGAGCCGGGTGTGCGCCGCACCCTGGGCGAACTGGCCCGGCGCGGACCGGAGCGGTGGGGGAGCGCGGCGAGCGCCGGTCCCGGCCTGCCGGGTTTCGCCGCCGAGCTCGACTCCGGGCGCGCCGACGCCGTCCTGCCGGTGGTACGGCTGTTGCTCGGCCGGGGCGGCGCGGCGGGGGTGGCCGGCGCCGAGGACGACGGCCGTCCCCGCGACCCCGTGGACCGCACGGGCGGCGCGGACGGCCGGGGCGGGACGGACGGCGGGGAACGGCGGCACAGCACGGGCGACGATCTTGTGGGGGCGGACGGATGACGAGCGAGCCGGTGGACGCGGGACAGGAACGGCTGCGGCGGTGGCGGCTGGTGCTCGGGGGCGAGGCGGCCGACGGCACCGGCCGGGCGCTGTCGGGGGCGGACGCCGCGATGGACCGGGCGCTCGCCGCGCTCTACGGGAAGGCGGACACACCGCGCGGCGGCCGGGACCGTTCGGCGGGGCTGGGTGCCTCGGCGCCGTCCGTGGCGCGCTGGCTGGGGGACATCCGGAGGTACTTCCCCTCCTCCGTCGTGCGGGTCATGCAGCGGGACGCCATCGACCGGCTCGGACTGGCCACGCTCCTGATGGAGCCGGAGATGCTGGAGGCGGTGGAGGCCGACGTCCACCTCGTGGGCACCTTGCTGACGCTGCACGAGGCGATGCCGGAGCGGACGAAGGAGACGGCGCGGGCCGTCGTCCGCACGGTCGTGGCCGACCTGGAGCAGCGGCTCGCGGCGCGGACCCGGTCCGTACTGACCGGGGCCCTGGACCGCAGCGCCCGCGTCACCCGGCCCCGCCACCACGACATCGACTGGAACCGCACGATCGCCGCCAACCTCAGGCACTACGTGCCGGAACACCGGACGGTGGTGCCGGAGCGGCTCGTCGGGTACGGGCGGGCGTCCCGCTCGGTGCGCAAGGAGGTCGTCCTCTGCGTCGACCAGTCGGGATCGATGGCGGCCTCGGTGGTCTACGCCTCCGTGTTCGGGGCGGTGCTCGCGTCGATGCGGTCGATCGGCACCCGGCTCGTCGTCTTCGACACGGCGGTCGCCGACCTGACGGACCGGCTGGACGACCCGGTCGACGTGCTGTTCGGCACCCGGCTCGGTGGCGGCACGGACATCAACCGGGCGCTGGCCTACTGCCAGTCCCGGATCACCCGGCCCACCGAGACGGTGGTGGTGCTGATCAGCGACCTCTACGAGGGAGGGATACGGGACGAGATGCTCAAGCGGGTGGCGGCCATGAAGGCGGCTGGGGTGCAGTTCGTGACGCTGCTCGCGCTGTCGGACGAAGGGGCGCCCGCGTATGACCGGGAGCACGCCGCGGCACTCGCCGCGCTGGGCACCCCGGCCTTCGCCTGCACGCCCGATCTCTTCCCCGAGGTGATGGCGGCGGCGATCGAGAAACGGCCCCTTCCGGTGCCGGACCGCGGGTGACGCGAAGTCCTGGGTGAATGGCCGGAACGCGTCCGGCAAACCGGGCATGACGCGCTTTCGGTAACGGGGGGCTTGCGCGACCTCGGGCGGTCCGTGCGAGGATCGTCGCCGCCTCGGCGGGGCATGACGCTCCGTCGGCCCCACCCGCGGGACGCGCTGTTCGTCCCGCGTGCCCTTCGCCCGCCGTACGGAGGAACTCTCCCTCTTGACCTGGTCAGCCGCCCTGTCCGGTGCCGCTCTGCGCGCGACGCGCACGGCGGCCGGGCGGCGTGCCCTGCGCGTGGTGCTGCTGGCGGGCGCGTTGTTCGTGCTCGGCCTGGTCCTCGGCCAGCGGGCGCAGGCGGCCGAGGGCATGCCCGCCGCCGTCCCGGCGACCGGCACCCTCGCGGCCGCGTCCGGACCCGCGGCGCCGGGCTCCGGAGCGTCGGCCTCTCCGGCCGCGGCCGCGGTCCCGGCATCGGCGACCGGGCCGGCCGGGCAGATCGCCGGGGCCGTGGCCGACCGCGTCCTCCGGCCGGTCGGGCAGGGGGCCACCGAGCCGGCCGGCGGGCTGGTGGACACCGTCGGACAGGCCGTCGGGGCGGTGGCCGGGGGACTCGGCACACAGCCCGTGGAGCTGCCACCGCTGGAGTCGCTGCCCCTCGTCCCGTCGCTGCCGGACGGAATCCCCGGACTCCCGGGTCTCCCCGGCTCCGGACTCCCGGGTCTCCCCGGCTCCGGAATTCCTGATCTGCCTGATCTCCCCGGTCTGCCTGATCTCCCCGGTCACCCCGATCTCCCGGGTCCCGGCGTTCCCGGCGACCCCGAGGCACCGGGTCTTCCCGGCGACCCCGCGGTGCCCGGCCTGCCGGACGCCCCGGCGCCGGAGGCCCCCGTCCCGCCGAAGGTCCCGGTCCTCCCGGACGCTTCCGTCCTCCCCGACCACCTGCTTCCCGGGCGTCTCCTCCCCGCGCCGATCGCGTCGGAGCCGCCGCACGGCGGCCCCGGGGCGCAGCCTTCGGCTCCGCACGCGCCGGCCCCCGACCCCGACGCGGACCGGCGGGCACCTGCCGCCACCCCGGCCGGCACGGCCACCGCGGGCGGCACGGGCCTGGTCATGACCCACGGGGCCCAGTGCCGTCAGATGCCCGGGGACGACGTCCCGTCCGGCGGCGGAGACGGCGCCGCCACCCCCGGCGGAACCGCCCCCGCCGACCAGGCTCCCGCCGGTGACCCGGACAGCGCGCTGGGCAACCGGTCCGCGGCCGACAGCGGCACGCCGCGCCACGGTGACGCGCACGCCGTCACCGTGCACCACCGGGTACCGCTGCGGCTGGTGCCCGGGGCCGTCGCGCGCGCCACCGCGGCCGAGACCCGCGACCGGCACCGGGACGTCCCCCTCTTCCCCGCCTAGCGCGGGCCCCCGGCCGTACATCGCCGCCCGAGGGCGCGCGGGCCCGCCTTTTTGTCCGGACCCGCCGCGCGCCCCGCCGCGCAGGCCGCCGGACCCGGAGACGCCCCCGCCCCTGTCCCTTATACACATCT
>NZ_WYCT01000433.1 GCF_011008945.1 Streptomyces harenosi | reverse complement strand
GGGGGAAACGGGAGCGGGACTGGAGGGCCGGGGGGGCCGTCCAGTCCCGTTCTCGTTCTGCGGCGACCTGCGCCGAAGGGCGCGGACGGGCACCGGACCGACGCGGACCGGCTGGGCTGACGCGGACGCGGACAGGTGCGCGCCGGACGGCGTCCGCGCGGGCGTCCCCGGCACACCGGCGTCCGACCGGGGACCGTCCGGCTAGGCCGGTGTGCGGGCCGCGGGGCAGCGGCCCGCCGCGGCGGCGGCCAGGCGGCCCAGCGCCTCGTCCCGGTCGCAGGCGTACGCGCCCAGCGCCGTCTGGCGGGCGATGATCGTCCGCTCCTGCCGCATCAGCCGCCAGCCGCGGCGCACCAGGAACGGCACCGACTTGCGGCCCTCCTTCAGATCCCGCAGGAAGCGGCGGCGGAACGTCGTCACCGGGCCGCGGCTCAGGCACAGCGCGTCGGCCAGCACACCCAGGTCCCGGCAGCGGGCCACGATCTCGGCCGCGAAGATGCCCTCCGCGATGAACAGGGGGGTCCGCCCGATGTCGACCGCTTCCTCGCCGGTGCGGGCGCTGAGGGAGATGTCGTAGACCGGGACCCGCGTACGGCCCGAACGGCACAGCTCCGCGATGGCGGCGACGGCCGCGTCCGCGTCCCAGGAGCCGGGGTGGTCCCAGTCGATGTCGGAGCTCTGGGCCACCAGCGGCAGCGAGGGGTCGGTGCCTTCCTTGTAGAAGTCGTCGAGCCGCAGCACCGGCAGGCCGGAGCGGGCGGCGAGGAGGGACTTGCCCGAGCCGGAGGGGCCGCAGAGCAGCACGACGCGCGTGGGTATGGGCGGTTGGGAGCTCACGGGACACCAG
Organism: Streptomyces harenosi; assembly: GCF_011008945.1. Taxonomy (GTDB): domain Bacteria; phylum Actinomycetota; class Actinomycetes; order Streptomycetales; family Streptomycetaceae; genus Streptomyces; species Streptomyces harenosi. The sequence goes on along the minus strand of NZ_WYCT01000433.1, from coordinate 4,029 downwards.
TGTGCGGCATCCGGCGGCCGCCGTACGACCCGCCGGAGCGGCTTTGAAGCGCGCGTCACATCTCCGCTACGGTGTGCGTTCTTACGATTACCATCCGCAGTGCCCGGGGGGTGCGCCACCGTGCCCGGTGGGTGCTGCGCGACCGAGGAGGCGGCAGCAGCGATGACCCGGCACGCGTCCCCCCGCACCCCCTTCGCCCGGCGGGCCCTGGTCGCCCTCGCGACCGCGGGCGCCGCGCTGGGAGCCGGCGCGGCGACGGCCGCCGCGGGTCCGGCGGCCCCCACCGGTGCCGCGCCGCCCGCGCCCGTCGCCGCGGACGACAGCAGTCCGGGGGCCGCCCTGCCGGCCACGGCCGGCGCCGTCCGGCATGCGGTGGGCCCGGTGGCGGCGCTGCGGCCCCATCCGCTCGCGGGCACGGGCGTGGACCCGCTCGCCAACGGCGTCGGCACCCAGGTGGCCGACTTCCAGCCGCTGAGCACGCGGACGCTGACCGATCCGGTGACCCAGGCCCCGTCGGTCGGCGACGTGCCGGTGGCGGGACCGGTGGCGGGGCTGCTGGGCGGCTGACGAGCGGCACGGCGGGGCCGGGAGCCGTGCCCTTCCCCGGACGGGGGAGGGGGATCGGCTCCCGGCCTGGTGGGCCGGACCGTCAGTAGGACGAGCCGGACGCGCCCAGCGAGCCCGTCGGGTGCCAGACCGTCTTCGTCTCCAGGAACGCGGTCATGCGCTCGATGCCCGGGGTCGCCGTCCAGTCGTCCACAGGCTGTGGACGCAGGACGCGCTTGAGGTTGTCGGCCGCCGCGATCTCCAGTTCCTTGGCCAGCTCCTCGTCGGCACCGGCGAGGTCGATGGCGTTCACGTCCTGGTGGGCGGCGAGCGGGGCGGCGATCTCCGCCGTGCGGCCGGAGAGGATGTTGACCACGCCGCCGGGCAGGTCGGAGGTGGCCAGGACCTCGGCGAGGGACAGGGCCGGGAGCGGGGACCTCTCGCTCGCGACCACCACCGCCGTGTTGCCGGTGGCGATCACCGGGGCGACGACCGAGACCAGGCCCAGGAAGGACGACTCCTGCGGGGCCAGGACCGCCACCACGCCGGTCGGCTCGGGGGAGGACAGGTTGAAGAACGGGCCGGCGACCGGGTTGCCGCCGCCGGTCACCTGGGCGATCTTGTCCGTCCAGCCCGCGTACCAGACCCAGCGGTCGATCGTGGCGTCCACCTGCTCGGCCGCCTTGGACTTCGACAGCCCCTCGGCGTCGGCCACTTCGCGGACGAACTGGCCGCGGCGGCCCTCCAGCATCTCCGCGACGCGGTAGAGGATCTGCCCGCGGTTGTAGGCCGTCGCGCCCGACCAGCCGCCGAACGCCTTGCGCGCGGCGACCACCGCGTCCCGGGCGTCCTTGCGGGAGGAGAGGGGGGCGTTGGCCAGCCACGTGCCCTTCGTGTCGGTCACCTCGTACACCCGGCCGCTCTCCGAACGCGGGAACTTCCCGCCGACGTACAGCTTGTAGGTCTTGAAGACACTCAGTCGCGCGTCAGACATCGAGGTACGCCTCCAGGCCGTGGCGGCCGCCCTCGCGGCCGAAGCCCGACTCCTTGTAACCGCCGAACGGCGAGGTCGGGTCGAACTTGTTGAACGTGTTGGACCAGACGACACCCGCGCGGAGCCTGTTCGCGACCGCCAGGATGCGCGAGCCCTTCTCCGTCCAGATGCCCGCCGACAGGCCGTAGGGGGTGTTGTTGGCCTTGGCGACCGCCTCGTCCGGGGTGCGGAAGGTGAGGACCGACAGGACCGGGCCGAAGATCTCGTCACGGGCGATGGTGTGCGCCTGGGTGACGTTCGTGAACAGCGTCGGGGCGAACCAGTAGCCGTGCTGCGGGAGCTCGCAGGCCGGGGACCAGCGCTCGGCGCCCTCCGCCTCGCCCTGGTCGGCGAGGGCGGTGATGCGGGCGAGCTGCTCGGCGGAGTTGATCGCGCCGATGTCCGTGTTCTTGTCCAGCGGGTCGCCCAGGCGCAGGGTGGAGAGCCTGCGCTTGAGGGCGTCCAGCAGCTCGTCGTGGACCGACTCCTGCACCAGCAGACGGGAGCCCGCGCAGCAGACCTGTCCCTGGTTGAAGAAGATGCCGCTCACGATGCCCTCGACGGCCTGGTCGATCGGGGCGTCGTCGAAGACGATGTTGGCGCCCTTGCCGCCCAGCTCCAGGGTGAGCTTCTTGCGGGTGCCGGCGACCGTGCGGGCGATCTCCTTGCCGACCGCCGTGGAGCCGGTGAAGGCGACCTTGTCCACGTCGGGGTGGGCGACCAGGGCGGCGCCCGCGCGGCCGTCACCGGTGACGATGTTGACGACGCCCCTGGGCAGGCCCGCCTGGCGGCAGATGTCCGCGAAGAAGAGCGCGGACAGCGGGGTCGTCTCGGCCGGCTTCAGCACCACCGTGTTGCCGGTGGCGAGCGCCGGGGCGATCTTCCACGCCAGCATCAGCAGCGGGAAGTTCCAGGGGATGACCTGGCCCGCGACGCCGAGGGGGCGGGGGTGCGCGCCGAAGCCGGCGTGCTCCAGCTTGTCGGCCCAGCCCGCGTAGTAGAAGAAGTGCGCGGCGACCAGGGGGAGGTCCGCGTCGCGGGTCTCCTTGATCGGCTTGCCGTTGTCCAGGGTCTCCAGGACCGCCAGTTCGCGGCTGCGCTCCTGGATGATGCGGGCGATGCGGAAGAGGTACTTCGCGCGCTCGGAGCCGGGCAGCGCCGACCACTTCTCGAACGCCTTGCGGGCGGCCCGGACGGCGCGGTCGACGTCCGCCTCACCGGCCTCGGCGACCTCGGAGAGGACCTCCTCGGTCGACGGGGAGACGGTCTTGAAGACCTTGCCGTCGGCCGCCTCGGTGAACTCGCCGTCGATGAACAGGCCGTAGGACGGGGCGATGTCGACGACCGCGCGGGACTCGGGCGCCGGCGCGTACTCGAAAACGGGTGTCTGCTTTTCCGTGGTCATGGGTTCTCAGTCCACCGTCACGTAGTCGGGGCCGGAGTAGCGGCCGGTGGCCAGCTTCTGGCGCTGCATCAGGAGGTCGTTCAGCAGCGAGGAGGCGCCGAAGCGGAACCAGTGGTTGTCGAGCCAGTCCGCGCCCGCGGTCTCGTTGACCAGGACGAGGAACTTGATCGCGTCCTTGGCCGTGCGGATGCCGCCGGCCGGCTTCACGCCGACCTGGACGCCGGTCTGCGCGCGGAAGTCGCGGACCGCCTCCAGCATCAGCAGGGTGTTGGCCGGGGTCGCGTTGACGGCGACCTTGCCGGTGGAGGTCTTGATGAAGTCGGCGCCCGCCAGCATGCCGAGCCAGCTCGCGCGGCGGATGTTGTCGTACGTCGACAGCTCGCCGGTCTCGAAGATCACCTTCAGGCGGGCGGACGTGCCGCACGCCTCCTTCACGGCGACGATCTCGTCGTACACCTTCCGGTAGTTCCCCGCGAGGAAGGCGCCGCGGTCGATGACCATGTCGATCTCGTCGGCGCCCGCCGCCACGGCCTCGCGCACGTCGGCCAGCTTGACGGCGAGGGGGGCGCGGCCCGCCGGGAACGCGGTGGCGACCGAGGCGACCTTCACGCCGGAACCGGCGACGGCCTCCTTGGCGGTGGCCACCATGTCCGGGTAGACGCAGACCGCGGCCGTGGACGGGGCCGTGCGGTCGGCCGGGTCGGGGCGGACCGCCTTGGCGCCGAGCGCCCGGACCTTGCCCGGGGTGTCCGCGCCTTCCAGCGTCGTCAGGTCGACCATCGAGATCGCGAGGTCCAGGGCGTACGCCTTCGCCGTGGTCTTGATGGAGCGGGTGCCCAGGGAGGCGGCGCGCGCCTCCAGGCCGACCGCGTCGACGCCGGGCAGCCCGTGGAGGAAGCGGCGCAGCGTGCTGTCGGACGCGGCGACGTCCGAGAGTGCGTGAACTGCGGTGGGTGCATTGGTGGACATGGTCACCAGCCGAGCATATCTACGCGCGTAGCGGCTGTACAGCCCCCGCCGGGGGCCGGGGGCCGGGCACGGGGGC
>NZ_WYCT01000432.1 GCF_011008945.1 Streptomyces harenosi | reverse complement strand
CCCGGATACGAGCCCCCCACACGCGGATTCCGCCACGGTCCCTGTCCTCCCGCCGTCCACAGGCGCGCCGGCACCTGGTGTCGCCGTCCGCGCGGGGGACGGCGCCCAGGCATCCGGCCCCGACCGCTTAAACCCCGGGGCGTTCACCGGGTTACGGGTCGCCTCCGGATCGGGGCCGTGACGGAACCGTTGCCGTACCGCCGGGACTCCCCCACGGCGACCGCATAGTGTGGGGTGCCGTTCCCGGGCGCCGTGACGCCGGCGCGGAGCCGCGCGGGCCGGCGGCCGGTCCGCGGCGCCACGTCCTTCTCAGCAGGGAGTCGAGACACCCATGCGATCCATACGGCCGTCGTCCGCCCCTGGCCGGCGCGGGGCCGCGGCCCGCGCCGGCTTTCCCGTCCCGGCCGCCGTCGCCCTCGCCGCGGCGCTCCTGCTCACCGCGACCGCCTGCCAGTCGCAGGGCCCGGGAACCGGTCGTGAGCCCACGGCCTCGGCCCCGGCCGCGGAGGACGGCCATGGCGCCGTCCGGATCCCGGACCACATCCGGGACAAGCTCGCGGAGCACGGGATCGACCTCGGCGAGTGGCGCGAGGGCGCCTGGCGGAACTGGGACAAGGACGACTGGCTGCGCGAGGCGCAGGACTTCGTCAACCCGATCATCGAGGACCTGTGGGACCCGGACCGCATGCGGGACGCGGAGGAGCCCGGCCGGGAGGTCGGCGCCGGCGGCCGCTTCGGTGACCGGGGGGTGAGCGATCCGGAGCCCGCGCCGGTCCGGGCGCGGCCCGTGCCGCCCGCGTACCACGAGAACGCCGCCACGGCCGGCAAGGTGTTCTTCGACTCGCCCGCGGGCTCCAAGGTCTGCTCGGCCACCGTCGTGCGGGACCCGGCCCGCCCCGGCAGGTCCAACCTGGTGTGGACGGCGGGCCACTGCGTGCACGCGGGCCGGAAGGGCGGCTGGTACCGCAACATCGCGTTCGTGCCCTCGTACAACGACGCGGCCCGGCCGGCCGCGGAAGTGCGCGACGCCACCGAGGAGGAGATCGCCCCCTACGGCGTGTGGTGGGGTGACTGGGTGAAGACCTCCGCCCGGTGGATCGAGCAGGGCGGCCCCACGGGCGGGCAGGGCGCCCCGTACGACTTCGCCGTGCTCCATGTGACGCCGGAGGAGGGGGCGGGCGGCAGGTCGCTGGAGGAGACGGTCGGCGCCGCGCTGCCGGTGGACTTCGCCGTCCCGGACGTGCGGCGGGTGCGGACCGTGACGGTGACGGGCTATCCGGCCGCGCCTCCCTACGACGGGCAGACCCTCTACCGGTGCCAGGGCAGGCCGGGCCGGCTGTCGGTCAGTGCCTCGGATCCGGCGATGTACCGCATCGGCTGCACCATGACCGGCGGTTCCTCGGGCGGCGGATGGGTGGCGACCGGCTCCGGCGGACGGCCCGCGCTGGTCTCCAACACCTCGGTCGGGCCGGTGGCGGCGGGCTGGCTGGCCGGTCCGCGGCTGGGCGAGGAGGCCGAGGAGGTGTACCGGGCGGTCAGCGAGAAGTTCGCCGGCCGGTGAGCCGGGGCGCAGCCGGGCGGCGGCGCGGCCGGTGACGGGCGCGCACGACGAAGGGCCCGTCCCCCGGCGGGGGGACGGGCCCTTCCTGTGTGCCTCACGGCCTGCGGCGGCCGGCGGTCACGGGCGTCAGGCCGCCGGCGCGGGAACGTACGGCGTCAGTTCGGCCGCCAGCTCCTCGTGCACCCGCACCTTGAGCAGGGTGCCCTCCGGGGTGTGCTCCTCGGAGATCACCTCACCCTCGTCGTGGGCGCGCGCGACCAGCTTGCCGTGCGTGTACGGCACCAGCGCCTCGATCTCGACGGACGGCCGCGGCAGCTCGTTGTCGATCAGCGCGAGCAGTTCGTCGATGTTCTGGCCGGTGCGGGCCGAGACGGCGATGGAGCGCTTCTCGATCCGCAGCAGCCGCTGGAGCACCAGCGGGTCGGCCAGGTCGGCCTTGTTGACCACGACGATCTCCGGTACGCCGGTGGCGCCGACGTCCCTGATCACCTCGCGCACGGCCGCCAGCTGCTCCTCCGGGTTCGGGTGCGAGCCGTCCACCACGTGGAGGATCAGGTCGGAGTCGCCGACCTCCTCCATGGTGGAGCGGAACGCCTCGACCAGGTGGTGCGGCAGGTGCCGGACGAATCCGACGGTGTCGGCGAGCGTGTACAGCCGCCCGCTCGGGGTCTCGGCCCGGCGCACGGTCGGGTCGAGGGTGGCGAACAGGGCGTTCTCGACCAGCACGCCCGCGCCGGTGAGGCGGTTGAGCAGCGAGGACTTGCCGGCGTTGGTGTAGCCGGCGATGGCGACCGAGGGCACCTTGTTGCGCTTGCGCTCCTGGCGCTTGATCTCGCGGCCGGTCTTCATCTCCGCGATCTCCCGGCGCATCTTCGCCATCTTCTCGCGGATCCGCCGCCGGTCCGTCTCGATCTTGGTCTCACCGGGACCGCGGGTGGCGAGACCGCCGCCCTTGCCGCCGCCCATCTGCCGGGACAGCGACTGGCCCCAGCCGCGCAGCCTGGGCAGCATGTACTGCATCTGCGCGAGCGCGACCTGCGCCTTGCCCTCACGGGACTTGGCGTGCTGGGCGAAGATGTCCAGGATCAGGGCCGTACGGTCGATGACCTTGACCTTGACGACGTCCTCGAGGTGGATGAGCTGGCCGGGGCTGAGCTCACCGTCGCAGATGACGGTGTCCGCGCCCGTCTCCAGCACGATCTCCCGCAGCTCCTCGGCCTTGCCGGAGCCGATGTAGGTGGCGGCGTCGGGCTTGTCGCGGCGCTGGATCACGCCGTCGAGTACGAGGGCGCCCGCGGTCTCCGCGAGAGCGGCGAGCTCCGCGAGGGAGTTCTCCGCGTCCTGCACGGTTCCCGAGGTCCAGACCCCGACGAGGACGACCCGCTCCAGGCGGAGCTGGCGGTACTCGACCTCGGTGACGTCTTCGAGCTCGGTGGAGAGGCCCGCCACACGGCGCAGAGCCGCGCGCTCGGAGCGGTCGAGCTGGTCGCCGTCCCACTCGGAGTCGATCTCGTGGCTCCAGGCGACGTCCTCTTCCATCAGGGCATCGGCCCGAAGACCCTCGGGGTAGGCGTGCGCGAGGCGCTTGGTGTCCTGGGAAGGGGAAGAAGAGGAGGTCATTGGATCCTTACGTAGCTGGGAAACCGTCTGGGGCGACGGAACGGAGCCCGCACGTCGAACCGGGTCCGTCACCATGGACAACGCACGGGTACCCCGGGTGATTCCCGTATGCCCCGCGCTCTGGTGCCGCGCCGTCGCCATGATGGTCGCACGGCACGGGGCGTCTCGTCACCGGCTTATTCACCTGTGGGTTCCGCGGCGGCCGCCGGGGCGGCGGTCCCCGGCTTCCAGTCCGGATGGCCGGGCATGGGCGGGGTCTTCTCGCCGTACAGCCAGGCGCGGAGGAAGCCGTCCAGGTCGCGCCCGGCGATCTCGGAGGCGAGCCGGACGAAGTCCGCGGTCGAGGCCGTGCCGTCGCGGTACCGCGTCACCCAGGCCCGTTCGAGGCGTTCGAAGGCCGGGTGGCCGATCTCCTGGCGCAGGGCGTAGAGCACGAGCGCGGCGCCGTCGTAGACGTTCGGCCGGAAGATACCGGTCTTCTGACCGGGGCCGGGAACCTTCGGCGCGGCCGGCGGGCCGCCCGCCGCACGCCAGGTGTCGGAGGCGGCGTAGGCGTCCCTCATCCGCGTCAGCAGCGACCTGCCGCCCTTCTCCTCGGCGTAGAGGGCCTCGTACCAGGTGGCGTGCCCCTCGTTGAGCCACAGGTCGGACCAGGTGCGCGGGCTGACGCTGTCGCCGAACCACTGGTGGGCCAGCTCGTGCACCATGATCGACTCGACGTACCACTCCTGGTGGGCGGGCTGGGTGAACAGGCCCGTGCCGAAGAGGGAGAGTGTCTGGGTCTCGAGCGCGAAGCCGAGGGGGGCGTCGGCCATGAGCAGCCCGTACGACTCGAACGGGTAGCGGCCGACCCTGCTCTCCATCCAGGAGATGTGCCCCGCGGTCCTGGCCGCCCACGGTTCGGCGGCGGCGCGGAACCGGGCGGGCACGACGTCCCGCAGCGGCAGTCCGTGCGGGCCGGTGCGGCGCAGCACGGCGGACCGGCCGATGGAGACCTGGGCGAGTTCGGTGGCCATGGGATGCCGGGTGCGGTACGTCCAGGTCGTCGCCCCGTCCGCCCGCTCCACCCCGGCGGCCAGGCCGTTGGCGACGGCGGTGTGGCCGTCGGGCGCGGTGACCCGGATGGTGAAGCGGGCCTTGTCGGACGGGTGGTCGTTGCAGGGGAACACCAGGTGGGCGGCGTCGGCCTGGTTGGCCATGGCGAGCCCGTCCGCGGTGCGCACCCAGCCGCCCTCCCGGTCCTTCGGGGGCGTGGGGTCGCTGGTGTGCCGCACGGTGATCCGCGTCCGTTCGCCCTCGGGCAGCGGCCTCCCGGGCGTGATCACGAGGTCCTCGCCGGCGCCGGCGAAGGCCGCGGGCCGGCCGTCGACCTCGACCGAGCCGACCTCGCCGTGCGCGAAGTCGAGGTTGATCCGGTCCAGGCGGGCCGTCGTCCGGGCGTCGATCGTGGTGACGGCCCGCAGCGGCTCGCTGTTCCGGCCGGAGTAGGTGAAGGACAGGTCGTACGACGTCACGTCGTACCCGGGGTTGCCCAGGTGCGGGAAGAGGCGGTCGCCGACGCCCAGCGGGACCGCGGGGGCGCTCGCGGCGACCAGGCCGGCCGAGACGGCGCAGGCGAGCAGCGCCGTCGCCCGGTACCGGCACGGGCCGGTGCCGCGTCGGCGTCCGTGTCCGGGGCGGGGGCGGCCGGTGGGGGTGTGG
>NZ_WYCT01000431.1 GCF_011008945.1 Streptomyces harenosi | reverse complement strand
GGGGTGGTTCGGGCGGGGAAAGCGCACCATGCAGAAGTTGGCTGAAAAGAGGCGGGCGCGTGCATGGAAACCGGTCAGTCGACCGGTGCTTTCCCCCTGCCCCGGCGGACCCTCCCGCACGCCCCCGGCGGGGTGCGCCCGCGGCCCGCGGGCGGAGCGCCGGCGCACCGCTCCGACCGCCGCAGGAGCATCCGGCAGGCGCCGGTGACGGCGGCCAGGCCCAGGGCCGTGCCGGCGGCGCCGGCGAGAGACGTGCCGAACCACAGGAGCACCACGGGGACCAGGACGCAACTGAAGGCGGCCCAGCGGACCAGATCGGTGATGCCGTCGAGCTCCCGCGCCTCGTGGCGGCACGGCCGGGAGGGCGTCTCGGGGGGCGCTGCGGGATCGGGCGGCTGGGGCATGCGAGGCTCCCTGGGACGGTGGACACGGGGATCAACGGACGCGGTGCCCCTCGGTCACTGTCCGTCCCGGGCGCGGCCCCGTCGCGTCACCCGCAGGGGGAGTCCAATACCCCGCAAAACGCCTGTACAGCGCAGCAACCATTGCGTTACGGGCGTCCCCTCGTGCATGCTCCGGGGAACCGCCACGGAGAGTGCGCGGGATCTGGGCTAAGGAGGCGTGCCGCCGTACCCTTGCGGGTATGGGGTCGGGAAGACCATTCCCGGACACAGCTCCGCCGCACACGGATGTCCCACCCATAAAGGATCACAACGCCGAGACAGCCATGGCCGGTCACGAATTCTTCGAACCCGCGGACCGCAAGCGGCCGGTCGCCGACCCCACGGCGGCCGACCCCCTGGCGGCGGAAGAGCTTCACCACGCGTGCGATCCCGCCTTCAGGCACGGCGTGGTCGTCGGCTTCGACGGCTCGCTGTCGAGCGAGCGCGCCCTCGCCTACGCGATCGGCATGGCCCGGCGGCTGGGGTCGGGCCTGATCATCGTCCATGTGGCCAACCGGCTGCCCACGACCGTGTGGGCGGGGTGCGAGCCGCCCGTCTTCGTCGACGTGCCGGACCACCGCACCGAGGTGCTGGGCCTGGAGCTGGCGTGCGCCGACTACCTGACCGAGGTGCCGTGGATCCTGGTCGAGCGCGGCGGCGACATCTGCCACGAGCTCGAGGAGGTCGGCCGGGAGTACGAGGCGGACGCGATCGTCGTCGGCTCCACGCACGGGCTCGTGGGCCGCATCTTCGGCTCCGTCGCCGGGCGGCTCGCCAAGCGGGCGCAGCGGCCCGTCGTCGTCATCCCGTAACCCCCCGCGCGTCCGCCGCGGGCGCGCAACCCCCCGTCGCGCCCGGGGCGGTGGGGCGCCGAGAGCGCCAACGGCCTTGCCCGGATGGCGATTGGCCGCTTCGATCGGGTGTTCCCGTCGGTGCGGCGGGCATATACCGGTCGGCGCACCACCGCGCACGACGGAAGGCGGCCTTCCCGTCGCGCGCCGCCGGCCGGGGGGTGACGGCCACCGGCCGGCACCCCCCCCAGTCGCCGGCCCTCACGGAGCGACCCCCTGCGCGGGTGGCGCACAGGGGGTCGGGCGGGTCCGGCGGAGGGCTACTCCACCGTCACCGACTTGGCCAGGTTGCGCGGCTTGTCGATGTCCCGGCCCAGCGTCAGCGCCGTGTGGTAGGCGAGGAGCTGGAGCGGGATGCCCATGAGGATCGGGTCCAGCTCGTCCTCGTTCTTCGGCACCACGATGGTGTGGTCGGCCTTGGCCTGGTCCTGGTGGGCGACGGCGAGGATCCGGCCGCTGCGGGCCTTGATCTCCTCCATGGCCGCGCGGTTCTTCTCCAGCAGGTCGTCGTCCGGCACGATCGCGACGGTCGGCAGCGCGGGCTCGATCAGCGCGAGCGGGCCGTGCTTGAGCTCGGAGGCCGGGTACGCCTCGGCGTGGATGTAGGAGACCTCCTTGAGCTTCAGGGAGGCTTCGCGGGCGACCGGGTAGCCGCGGACACGGCCGATGAAGAGCATCGAGCGGGCCTCGGCGAACTGCTCGGCCAGCTTCTTGACCTCTTCCTCCTGCTCCATGATCTCGGAGATCTGCTGGGGCAGCCGGCGCAGGCCCTCGATGATCCGCTTGCCGTCCCGGACGGACAGGTCGCGGACCCGGCCCAGGTGCAGGGCGAGCAGCGCGAAGGCGACGCAGGTGTTGGTGAAGCACTTGGTCGACACCACGCAGACCTCGGGCCCGGCGTGCACGTAGATGCCGCCGTCGGCCTCCCGGGCGATGGCGGAGCCGACCACGTTGACCACGCCCAGCACCCGGGCGCCCTTGCGCTTGAGCTCCTGCACGGCCGCCAGCACGTCGTAGGTCTCACCGGACTGGGAGACGGCGACGTACAGGGTGTCGGGGTCGACGACCGCGTTGCGGTAGCGGAACTCCGAGGCCGGCTCGGCGTCCGCGGGGATGCGGGCCAGCTCCTCGATCATCTGGGCGCCGATCATGCCCGCGTGGTAGGAGGTGCCGCAGCCGAGGATCTTCACGCGGCGGATCCGGCGCGCCTCGCGGGCGTCCAGGTTGAGGCCGCCCAGGTGCACGGTGGAGAAGCGGTCGTCGATGCGGCCGCGCAGCACGCGGTCCACCGCCTCGGCCTGCTCGTGGATCTCCTTGTGCATGTAGGTGTCGTGGCCGCCCATGTCGTAGGAGGCGGCCTCCCACTCCACGGTGGTGGGCTCGGCGGTGGTGCGGGTGCCCTCGGTGGTGTAGGTGCGGAAGTCGTCCGCCTTGAGGGTGGCCATCTCGCCGTCGTCGAGGGTGACTATCTGGCGGGTGTGGGCGACCAGGGCGGCGATGTCGGAGGCGACGAACATCTCCTTCTCGCCGATGCCGAGGACGACCGGGGAGCCGTTGCGGGCGACGACGATGCGGTCGGGGAAGTCGGCGTGCAGCACGGCGATGCCGTACGTGCCCTCGATCAGGCGCACCGTCTCGCGGACCTTGTCCTCCAGCTTCTCGGCCTGCGAGCGGGCGATGAGGTGGACCAGGACCTCGGTGTCGGTCTCGGAGAGGAACTCCACGCCGTCCGCCTCCAGCTTGCGGCGCAGGTCGGCGGCGTTGTCGATGATGCCGTTGTGGACGACGGCGACCTTGCCCTCGGCGTCCAGGTGCGGGTGGGCGTTCACGTCGGAGGGGGCGCCGTGGGTGGCCCAGCGGGTGTGCGCGATGCCGGTGGTGCCCTTGAAGCGCGCCGGGACCTTGGCCTCCAGGTCGCGGACCCGGCCCTTGGCCTTGACCATCTTCAGGCCGGCCGCCTTCGGGGAGGTGACGACGATGCCCGCCGAGTCGTAGCCCCGGTACTCCAGCCGCTGAAGGCCCTCCAGCAGCAGGGGAGCGACGTCACGCTTCCCGATGTATCCGACGATTCCGCACATAGATACGTATTCCTCAGCCGTAGACGATGCGGCGCAACTGGCGGAGCGACAGCTCCGGCGGTGCCACCGCCCGGTATTTCAGGTCCGCCTCGATCCGCTCGAAGATCGCAGCGTTCACCAGGCCCTGGGCCTGGAGCTCGCGGTGGCGGCGACGGACGTAACTCTCGGTCGTCTCGTCGAAGTAGGCGAGCACGTCCTGGATCACGCGCAGCGCCTCGCCCCGGCTCAGGGGCGTCGACCGCGTCAGATGATCAACGAGTTCGTCGTGCACCCGGTAGATCCTGAGGGACCGGAGACGGTTTCGCAAGAATCCTGCCCGATTTCGGGCAGGCTGCGGCCGTTAGGCGTGCCCCAAACGGCTTTATGGGTGTTTTGCTCGGATATACGACCCCAGGGACGACCGGTTACATCCGCTTGAGCACCGCCTGCTTGGCCAGGGCGAACTCCTCGTCCGTCAGCACCCCGCCGCGGTGCAGCTCGCCCAGCTCGCGCAGCCGCCGCAGCAGCGCGTCGTGTCCGTCCTCCGCGGCGGGCGCGGGCCCGGCGGCGGCCGCGCCCGCGGGCAGGGGTGCGGGGCGCTCGGCGGCCGGGCGGGCCGGGTGCGGCAGCCGGGCCTGCACGGCGGCGGCGACCAGCGCCATCAGCGGGTCCTTCTTGAAGCCCCACAGCTCCACGGCGTTGGGGTCGTACTTGGCCGGCGCCTCGGTCGGCGCGTTGCGCACCGTGAAGCGCAGATGCCCGTTCTCCAGGCCGACCGCCGGCTGCCACTCCACGCCCGCGATGTCGGCCAGCGCCAGGGTGCGGCTGCCGGCGGCGGCCTTGGCCTCCTCCGTCTTCCAGTTCCACTCCAGGCGGACCTGCTCGCCGTCGAAGCTCACGGTGCCGTCCCCGGCCGAGACCGACAGCGGCACCGCCGGGCCCGGCAGCAGGTACTCGTCCACCGGCCCGGCCGGCACCTGCTCCAGCAGCAGGGCGTTGCGGACCTCGTCCGCGAGGTACTCGGCGACGCCGTACCGGTCGGGCTCCACGGTCAGCCCGTAGGGGTCGTGCGGCTCGGCCAGCCGCCCGCCGGTGGCGTGCAGCAGCGGGTCCGCGCCGTCCCGCAGGCGCAGCCGCAACCGCCCCGACCGGCGCCCCTGTTCGAACGAGACCCCGGCCAGCGCCCGCAGCGGAACGGTGATCTCACCCAGGCTGCGGCGCAGCAGGCCGACGTTCTTGTCCCGTCCCGGTGTCAGTCGCAGCGCGTCGCCGTCCAGCACCCACGTGCCGTCCTTCTGGATGATTTCCGCCATGGGGTGATTGTTTCACCGGATCTGCGAGAGAGTGGTCTATACCCGTCCGGGGATTCCCTTGCGGAACCCCGGAGTTGAGCCGAAGGGAGCGCATGTGAGACGGCACGCACGGCACCACGGCACGACTCCCCGCATCACCCGGCTGCTCGGCACCCTGCTGCTGGTGGCCGCCGGCACCTTCACCGCCGGCGGCGCCGCGGCGGCCCCCGGCCCCGCGGCCCCCGTC
>NZ_WYCT01000430.1 GCF_011008945.1 Streptomyces harenosi | reverse complement strand
GGGCGGGGTCGTGGTGCGGGGCCGGTCCACGGCTCGGGCCGGCCCGGGCCGTGGACCGCACCGGGCATGGACCGTTCCCGGGCCGGGCAGAGGCCCGCACCGGTCCGGGCATGGACCGTTCCCGGGACCGGCCGAGGCCGGGGCCGATCCATCCCCGCACCGGTCCGTTCCCGGTACGGTCCGCGCCCCCGGGCCGCTCGTTCCCTGCGTTCCCTGGGCCGGTCGGCCCCCGGTGCGTCCGGGTCCCGGCCGCGGCTCAGTTCGGGGCCGGCGACGGCTGCGGTACGGCCGGGGTGAGGGCGCTCACCGGCCGGACGCTGCCCACGGGGCGGCCTCCGCCCAGCACCTGTTCCCCGGCGAACGCGCCGAGCAGGGCGGGGTCGACCCCGGCGTGCGCCAGCGCGGCGGCGGCGACCGGGACACGGGCCCGGTCGGCGCCGTCGGCGATCTTCACGGCGACGGCACGGCCGTCGGGCAGCGCGGCGACCTGGACGCCCTCGAAGCCGTCCTTGGCGAGCAGCCCGGGTACGGCCCGCATCAGCGCGGCGACGTCCCGGCCGGAGCCGGAGGCCATCTCGGCGTGCTCGCGCATCGCGTCCGCCACGCGGGCCTCCGGGGTGCCGGGCGCGGCCGTGGTGATGCGGGCGGCGGCCCGGGCCAGGCCGTGCAGGGAGACCGCGAACAGGGGGGCGCCGCAGCCGTCGACGGTCACCCGGGCCGCGCGCTGCCCGGTCAGGTCCTCGACGGTCTCGGCGATGGCCCGCTGGAGCGGGTGGGCGGGGTCGAGGTAGTCCTCCAGGGACCAGCCGTTGAGCTTGGCCGTCCAGAGCATCGCGGCGTGCTTGCCGGAGCAGTTCTGGGCGAGCCGGGAGGGCAGGCGGCCCTCGCGGACCCAGGCGTCCCGCTCGTCCCGGCCGAAGGGGAGGTCGGGCACGTTGCGCAGGTGGTCCTCGGTGAGGCCGGCGAGTTCGAGGACGCGCCGGGTGCCGGCCAGGTGCCGTTCCTCGCCGGAGTGGCTGGCGGCGGCGAGCGAGAGCAGCTCGCCGTCGAGCGGGAGACCGGCCCGCACCATGGCCACGGCCTGGACGGGCTTGAGCGCGGAGCGCGGGTAGAAGGCGGCCTCGGTGTCGCCGAGCCCGAACCGGACCCGGCCGTCCGGGTCGAGGACGACGACGGAGCCGTAGTGCACGCCCTCCACGATCCCGGCGCGGACGAGGTGGGCGACGGGGGCGTGGAGCGGCTCGCGGACGACGGGGGCCGGCGCGGGAGAGCTGGTGTTCATCACTGCCTGGTGGTCGTGGGCCGGTACGCGGGTCACGTCCCGGCTCCGGTGGTGTCGGTGCGCGTGCGGCGCACGATGTCGGTGAGGGTCTTCTCGACACGGTCGAGATGGTGGGCCATGGCCCGCTCCGCGTCCTGGGCGGATCCGTCGGTCAGCGCCTGGAGCAGGGCCCGGTGCTCGCGGTCGGAGTGCTCGCGCCGGCCGCCCAGTTCGTTGAGGAAGGCGGACTGGCGGGCCAGCGCGTCGCGGATCTCCTCGATGACCCGGCGGAAGACCGGGTTCTGCGCGGCCTCGGCGACGCCCAGGTGGAAGAGCGTGTCCATCGCGACCCACGCGGTGGTGTCCGTCTCCCCCTCCATGCGGCGCAGCAGGTGGGCCAGGTGGTCGAGGTTCTCGGGGGTACGGCGCAGGGCGGCGTACCCGGCGACCGGGATCTCGACGTGGCGGCGCACCTCCAGCAGGTCGCTGGCGGCGTAGTCGCCGAAGGTGGGGTCCTCCACGGCGGTGGCGACGACGAAGGTGCCCTTGCCGGTGCGGGAGACGGTCAGTCCCATGGTCTGCAGGGCCCGCAGCGCCTCGCGGAGGACGGGGCGGGAGACCGCCAGGGCGCGGCACAGCTCCGCCTCGGAGGGCAGCTTGTCGCCGATGGCGTACTCGCCGCGCTCGATGGCACCGCGCAGATGACCCAGGACCGCTTCCATCGCGCTGACGCGTCGCGGCCCCGGACCGGCTGTCTGGCTGTCTGACAGGTTCACGGAGCGATCCTGCGGCTGCGGCCGGTCCGCTGTCAAGCGGAGGAGGCAGGTCCGGGCGGGGCGGCGAAGGCGGGAGAACAGGTGGCCCGACGGTGGTGCTACCACCACCCCGCCTGGGGGGAGAACGCCAT
This sequence comes from Streptomyces harenosi, assembly GCF_011008945.1. Lineage (GTDB taxonomy): Bacteria > Actinomycetota > Actinomycetes > Streptomycetales > Streptomycetaceae > Streptomyces > Streptomyces harenosi. The sequence continues at coordinate 2,735 of NZ_WYCT01000430.1, read as the reverse complement.
TCTGCGGCCGGGCAGCGGTTCCCATAATTGAGCGCATGCCCAATCCCATGCTGCTCACGGAAGAAGCGTCCCCACGTGGACGCGAAAAATCGGAAAAGGGAAGCGGAAGCGATTTCGCCGAGCTTTCCCGGCGCATCGCCGATGCGGGCCTGCTGAGGCGCCGGCCGCTGTATTACACCGTACGTTTCACAGCGGTGGCGCTGGCCCTGGCCGCGGGAGTCGCCGCCTTTCTCACCCTGGGGAACAGTTGGGCGCAGTTGTTCGTCGCCGCCGCCCTGGCCGTGGTCTTCGGGCAGCTCGGGCTGGCCGCCCACGACCTCGCCCATCGGCAGGTCTTCACCCGCCGGCGCCCCAGCGAGGCCGGCGGCCTGCTGGTGGCCAATGTGCTGCTGGGCATGAGCTACGGCTGGTGGATGAACAAGCACACCCGCCACCACGCGCATCCCAATCACGAGGGAAAGGACCCGGACGTCGCCCCGGACATCCTGGTGTGGTCACGGCGTCAGGCCCGCCGGGCGACGGGACTGCCCCGCTTCGTCGGAAAGCACCAGGCCGCGTTGTTCTTTCCGCTGCTGACCCTGGAGGGCCTCAATCTGAGTTTCAGCAGTTTCAAGGCGCTGCGCAGCCCGTCGATGAAACGCCCGGTTCTGGAGGGGACGCTGCTGGTCGCCCATTTCGTGTTGTATTTCGGTGGCCTGTTCGCCGTTCTTCCGGCCGGAAAGGCACTCGCTTTCATCGCCGTGCACCAGGGTCTGTTCGGGATCTACCTCGGCTCCGTCTTCGCCCCCAACCACAAGGGGATGCCGATGATCGAGGAGGGCACGCGGCTGGACTTCCTGCGCCGTCAGGTGCTCACCTCGCGCAATGTGCGGGGCGGCGTGCTCGTCGACGCCTTCATGGGCGGGCTCAACTACCAGATCGAGCACCATCTCTTCCCCAGCATGCCGACGCCCGCACTCGGCAGGGCGCAGGTCATCACCGAGCGGTACTGCGCCGAACTCGGCATCCCGTACCACCAGACCGGGCTGCTCGCCTCGCACCGGGAGGCGCTGCGCCATCTGCGGAGCGTCGGGGAGCCGCTGCGCCGCGGCCGCTGAAACGGGCGCGCGGTGGGCGCGGCGGCTCACCCCCAGAGCGCCTCGCCCAGCGCCACGCCCGCGCACGCCGCGCCCAGGCCGGCCGCCACGCCGGCCACGACGTTGGCGACGGCGTAGCGGCCCGCCCCCGTCTCGGCCAGCCGCAGCGTCTCGTAGGAGAAGGTCGAGTACGTCGTCAGGGCACCGCACAGGCCGGTGCCGAGCAGGAGCTGGAGCCGGGAGCCGGCGGCCCCCGCCGCCACCGCGCCGGTCAGCAGGCCGAGGACGAGGCAGCCGGCGACGTTGACGGCGAAGGTGCCCCAGGGAAAGACCGAGTCGTGGCGGGACTGCACCGCCCGGTCGGTGAGGTAGCGCAGCGGGGCGCCGATCATGCCCCCCGCGACGACCAGCAGCCAGTTCACCGCTGCTCACCGCCCTTGCCCCGCCCGGTGCCGGGAGCCGCGTCCCGGGCGGTCTCCCGGCCGGTGTACCTGATCACCTCGCAGTCGTCGAGGACGGCCAGGCCCTCGGTGAGGAGTTCGTCGAGCCGCGGCAGGAAGCCCCGCACGCGCTCCTCCGTGTCGATGATCACGACGGCCACGGGCAGGTCCTCGCTCAGGGACAGCAGCCGTGTGGTGTGGATCAGGGACGAGGCCCCGAACCCCTCCACACCGCGGAAGACGCTGGCGCCCGCGAGGCCCGCCGCGCGCGCCCGGTGGACGATCTCCGAGTACAGGGGCCGGTGGTGCCAGGTGTCGTTCTCGCCGACGAAGACGGTCAGGCGCAGGGCGCTTGCGGTCAGCCTCGTCATGGCTGCCTCCGTTCCAGGACGCGGCGGGTCGCCCAGGCCGCGAGCCACACCGCCGTGAGCGCCGCGAGCGGGGTCGCGGCGAGGTAGGCCAGGCCCGTGCGGGCGTGGCCGGTGCCGATCAGCCGCCGGATGTCGACGGCGTAGGTCGAGAAGGTGGTGAAGCCGCCGAGCACACCCGTGCCGAAGAAGGGCCGCACCAGAGGGTGCACGGTCCGCAGCTCGGTGATGACGGCCATGAAGACGCCGATCACGGCGCATCCGGTGACGTTGACCCAGAAGGTCGTCCAGGGGAAGCCCCCGGCGTGCCCCGGCCACCCGAGGGAGGCGGCGTACCGGGCCGCGGCGCCCGTGCCCCCGCCGAGGGCGACGGCCGCGACGACCGGGAGCCGGGCGCGCCGGGCGGGCGGCCGCGGGGCCGCCGGCCGCAGGCCGGGAACCGGTGGTTCGGGGGCTGGCATGCTGGTGCGACTCCTCCTCGCCGGGGCGCGGCGGACGGGACCGCCGTGTCCGGGCCGCGGCACGGGCGCCGCCGGGACCCCGCTCGCGGTCCCGGTCCGGGGGCGGACGCGCCGGGTGCTCCGCGGCCGGACCTGGCCGGGGAACAGGCTAACGCCGCAGGTGGAGCGTGGTCACTTCGGGGCGGGTGCCACGCTTGGGGGTGGTGCCCGGCTCCCCCGCGCTGCCGGGACCGGGCGGCCGGCCGCCGCGCGGACGCCGGCCGCCCTCCGCATGCCGGAGCGGCGGGCCAGGTGGCGGACGACGCCGCCCTCGTCGCCGGAGCCGGGGACGGCGACCGCACCCGGGGGCCGGCGGGGGCGCGGACCGCCCTCCCCCTCCCCCGCGTGCTC